>CAZIAA010000406.1:0-1510 GCA_964537365.1 uncultured Sandaracinobacter sp. | reverse complement strand
CGTCCAGGCCATGCACGCGCAGTTGCGGATCGACCACGGCCTTGTCGTCCACGCCCATGCGGCAGGTGCCGGCCGGATGATAGACGCAGGTCGCAGCCGCGCGCACATGCGCGAGCAGTTCAGCGTCGGTTTGCAATCGGGCGCCGGGGTCGCGCTCGCGCACCACGGCCGCGCCGAACGGGCCGACGGCGGCGATCCTGCGCATCCAGCGGATACCGCGCAGCATGGTCGCTTCGTCCTCGGGCGCGGACAGATAGTTGAAATGCAGGACAGGCGCCTGCGCTGGCTGCGCCGGATCGAGCGTGACGCGCCCGCGCGATTTCGGGTGCAGCAGGATGACGGCGCCCTGGGCGCCCGGATAGGAGTGCATCTTCAGATTGCCGGTCGCGTCGAAATCGAAGCTCCAGGCGCGGAAGCTGATCTGGATATCGGGGGCAGACGCCTCTGGCGTGGTGCGGATGAAGGCCGCCGCCTGCGAACTGCCAAGTGACAGTGGCCCCGAGCCACTGAGCACATAGCGCACGCCGTTCAGATATTTGCGCCACCCCGACAGCGCCTTGTTGAGCGACATGCCCTCGCGCGTTTCATAGTTGACCTGCACGCTCAGGTGATCCTGAAGATTCGCCCCGACGCCCGGCAGATCATGGGCGACTTCGATGCTGCATTCCCGCAGATGCGCGGCCGGGCCAATCCCCGACAGCATCAGCAGCTGCGGCGAATTGATCGAGCCGCCCGCCAGGATGGTCTCATGCGCCCGCACTTCGTGCGCGACCCCATTGCGGACATAACGCGCGCCGGTCACGCGCCGGCCTTCCAGCAAAAGACCGGTTACCATGGCGCGGTCGATGGTCTGCAGGTTCGGGCGCCGCCGCGCTGGTTTCAGATAGGCATGTGCGGCCGAATTGCGCCGCCCCTCGCTGATCGAGAACTGATACAGTTGCGTGCCTTCCTGCTGCGCGCCGTTGAAATCCTCGGTTGCCGGCAGGCCTGCCGCACGCCCCGATTCGACGAAGGCATTGGCAACTTCGACATCACAGGAGGCTCTGGCAACGCGCAAGGGACCGGTCGCACCGTGATACTGGTCCAGAAAATCGAGATTGGTTTCCATGCGGCGGAAATAGGGCAGAACATCGGCCGCGGACCAGCCGCTGTTGCCGGCTGCCGCCCAGCTGTCATAATCATGCTGGTTGCCGCGGATGAAGACCATGCCATTGATGGCGCTCGACCCGCCCATCAGCTTGCCGCGCGGCTGGTAGATCTGGCGATTGTCGAGATGCGGCTCTGCTGCCGAATGGTACATCCAGTTGATGGCCGGGTTGAGAAACAGGAAGGAGACGCCGGCCGGCGTGCGCACCCAGAAACCCTCACGGTCGGGGCCGGCTTCCAGCAGCAGCACCTTGTGGCGGCCGCTTTCGCTCAGCCGGTTGGCCAGGACGCAGCCGGCGGAACCGGCGCCGATGATGATATGGTCATAGTCTGTCATGGCCCTGCCTCAGCGGCCGAGCAGATT
>CAZIAA010000405.1:0-1513 GCA_964537365.1 uncultured Sandaracinobacter sp. | reverse complement strand
CGATGGTTCTAACGCCAAGCTTAGGAATCAAGGGCATCTTCCGCTTGTGCACGCTGCATCGATGCATGTAGCGGATCCTCGCCACCGTATCGACAGGGATCGAGGTTTCGGCCGCGATCACCGAGTCGTCAAGGTTCCTCTCGATGCCGAAGAGCACCTGGTCCAGCTCGTCATACGTTGCGCCCATGTCGGCCTCGTCGGTCTGACCGGCCCACAGCCCGGCGGAGGGCGGCTTGTCGATGATGGACCGGGGCACTCCGATCTGACGCGCCAGTTGGCGCACCTCCGTCTTGTACAGATCGCCAAGGACTCCGAAACCACCCGCGCAATCGCCATAAAGCGTGCTGTAGCCAACCGCCGCTTCGCTCTTGTTGTCGGTGGTCAGCATCATATGGCCGAATTTGTTGGACAGCGCCATCAATGCCACCATGCGCAGCCGCGCCTGGATATTTTCCTCGGCCAGATTGCGCACCGTGCCGGCAAAATGCGGTTGCAGCATCGAATCCAGCGCCGAAACCGCAGGTTCGATCGCGATTTCATCCAGCCGCGTTCCCAGCAGGCGGGCGCAGTCCATGGCGTCGGCAATGCTGGCGGCGCTGGTAAAGCGGCTGGGCAGCATCACGCACCAGACCTTGTCCGCCCCCAGCGCATCGACTGCAATCGCCGCCGTCAGCGCGCTGTCGAGACCGCCGGACAAACCGATCAGCACGCCCGGAAAGCCGGACTTGCCGACATAATCGCGCAACCCCACCAGCATGGCATGATAGAGCGCCTGTTCAGAGTCGTCGGCGGGCGCGATTGCGCTTTCGGCAAAGCCGGAGTCGCTGTGAAAGCTCCAGGCCGCTGTTGCTGCTTCCCATTCCGGCAGGCGCGCCATGATCCGTCCATTCGCCTGCGCCGCCAGGCTGCCGCCAGCAAACACCAATTCGTCCTGCGCGCCGGCGCGATTTACCCACAGCGCCGGCAGGCTGCTGTGCCGGGCAATGTCCTGCAGAATCTGGCTGGCGGGGGCGGTGTCGGCCGTCCAGGCCTGACAGGCCATGTGGATCAGCAATTGTGCGCCTGCGTCGCGCAATGCCTGCGTGGTATTGGGGGTGAGGGGTGTGCCGGTGTTCACGCCCAATACCCGGCCATGCAGTGTCAGACAGCCAGTGCCTGCGGACAGCGTTGCGCGGATTTCCCCCTGCTGCAGCAATGTGGCGGAGCTGATGCTGCCGCCACCGGCATCGGCGCTGTGTCCGACCAGAATTGCTGGCCCGGCGTTGGCGGTTGCCCTGGCCAGACGCTGCAATTCGGCATCGATGGCGCGCCGGAATGCCGGCCTGGCGGCGAGCGTGCCCGTCGCGCCGCCGTCCAGCGCCAGCGCGGGTGTCACCAGCAGATCGGCGGCTGGAAACTGATCGCGTGCGGCAAGGATGGCATTGGCGTTTGCAACAAGCGCGCCGCTGACGGGATTTGTCTGTGCAATTGCAATGTTCAATCGATCGGCCATTGACGTACAGCCATAACTGCA
>CAZIAA010000404.1:0-1519 GCA_964537365.1 uncultured Sandaracinobacter sp. | reverse complement strand
GCTGGTCGATTTCAAAGGCGGTGCGGAAACACGCCTTTTCATCGGCGCTGAGGAGATCGAGATGCTGCACCGAACCACCGCGTTCGAGAATGGAATTCCATACGCTGTCGGAATTCTTTGCCCGCGCGATCAGCAATTCCTCCAGATGGCGGTTGCGCACGACAAAGCTGCCGGACAGCGTCTTGTGGGTGTAGATATTGGCCGGCACCGGCTCGATGCCGGCGGATGTGCCGCCACAAATGATGCTGATCGACGCCGTTGGCGCAATCGCCATCTTGCAGCTGAACCGCTCCATCACGCCGCCGTCTTCGGCATCCGGACAGGCGCCGCGTTCGGCCGCCAGCAGCATCGAGGCTTCGTCGACGCGGGCGCGGATATGGCGGAACATCTTCTTGTTCCAGGCCCGCGCCGCGGCTGATTCAAACGCCAGCCCGCGCGCCTGCAGGAAGCTGTGCAGCCCCATCGCGCCCAGCCCGACCGAGCGTTCACGCCCCGCCGAATAGCGCGCCCGCGCCATTTCATCGGGCGCACGCGCAATATAGTCCGACAGCACATTATCGAGGAAACGCATGACATCCTCGATGAAGCGCGCATCCTCGTGCCAATCGTCCCACAGTTCCAGATTGAGCGACGACAGGCAGCAGACTGCGGTGCGGTCATTGCCGAGATGGTCGGTGCCTGTTGGCAGCGTGATTTCCGAACACAGATTGGAGGTGGAGACCTTGAGGCCAAGCGCTTTCTGGTGCTTCGGCATGGAATCATTCACATGGTCGATGAAGACGATATAGGGCTCGCCCGTTGCCAGCCGTGTTTCCACCAGCCGCTGAAACAGTGCGCGCGCATCCACCTGGCCGCGCTTTTCACCGGTTTTCGGCGACACCAGATCAAAGGGTTGACCATCGCGCACAGCCTGCATGAAATCATTGGTGATCAGCACGCCATGGTGCAGGTTCAGCGCCTTGCGGTTGAAATCGCCGGAAGGCTTGCGGATTTCCAGAAATTCCTCGATTTCCGGGTGCGAGATATCGAGATAGCAGGCCGCCGAGCCGCGCCGCAGCGAGCCCTGGCTGATCGCCAGCGTCAGGCTGTCCATCACCCGCACGAAGGGAATGATCCCGAAAGTCTTGCCATTCAGGCCGACCGGTTCGCCCAAGCCCCGGACATTGCCCCAATAGGTGCCGATGCCGCCGCCACGCGACGCCAGCCAGACATTTTCGTTCCAGATGCCGACGATCCCGGCCAGATCATCCGGCACCGAATTCAGATAGCAGCTGATCGGCAGGCCGCGCCCGGTGCCGCCATTCGACAGCACCGGTGTGGCCGGCATGAACCACAGCTTCGACATATAGTCATACAGCCGGGTGGCATGCCCGGCATCATCGGCATAGGCACTGGCAACGCGGGCAAACATGTCCTGCGCGGTTTCCCCCGGCAGCAGATAGCGATCGGCCAGCGTTTCGCGGCCGAAATCCGTCAGCAAGGCATCGCGCGCGGGATCGACGGCAATGCGTGGCGGCGG
>CAZIAA010000403.1:0-1529 GCA_964537365.1 uncultured Sandaracinobacter sp. | reverse complement strand
GAAGATGACGACGCCGACATTGTCGGATTCGAGGTTCAAGGCCATGCCCTTGATTCCGCCCGGGAATTCCACCATTTCCCCGGCCTGCACCTGGTCTAGGCCATGCACACGGGCGATGCCATCGCCGACCGAAAGGATCTGGCCGACTTCCGAGACTTCGGTTTCGGTGTCGAAATTGGCGATCTGGTCGCGGATAACGCGGGAGATTTCCGCGGCGCGGATATCCATCTCTGGCCTAGCCTTTCATTTGCTGACCCAAGCGGTGAAGCCGGGTTCTGATGCTGCTGTCAATCTGTTCGGAGCCGATGCGGACGATGAGACCGCCGAGCAGGTCGGGATCGGTGTTCATGTCCAGCGTGATGTTGCGCCCGGTGCGGGCCTGCAGCTTGTCCTGCAGTTCTTTGACCTGGCGGTCGTTCAGTTCATGGGCGCTGACCACATGCGCGACGGCGACGCCCTTATGCGCGTTCAGCAGCGCATCAAACTGGGCCAGCACATCCGCCAGAATGGCGAGACGGCCGTTTTCGGCCAGCACGGCGAGAAAGCGGAAGGTCAGATCCTGCAGACCGAGGCTGTCGGCAAGCGCTTTCAGCGCCACGGTGGCGTTGCCGCGACTGATCAGCGGATTGGTGGTCAACTGGGCGAATTCAGGCGATTCCCGCAATGCCACCTGCAGCCGGCCGGTGTCGGCGGCGATGGTGTCGAGGGCGCCGGCTTCTGCGGCGAGGTCGAAGAGCGCGGACGCATAGCGCCCGGGCAGGCCGCCTGTTGCAACCGAAACGCGCATGTTGGTCAAATCCACTCAAACCCCATCGTTCAAAAAATTGTCAGGCCCGTGAACTGGCAGGCCTTTGCCGGATCAAATGCGCCTGTGCAAGATGCGGAAAAATTCACCGCCCACCGGACCATGATCCGGTTTGCTGCGCTGCGGCAGATCATCAGAAACATTGCGCAATGGCGCATGATCCGCACGACGCTTTCGAATGCGCGCGAGCGCCGTAGCATGAGCCTAACAGGGGTGCAAGCACTGTCGGCCCGGCTGGAAAATTCAGCGCCGACGCCGGAGGATCAGATAGACCGCGCCCTGGCCGCCATGCCTAGGATGCGCCTGTCGCACTGCGGCAATGCAATCGGAAATGGCGCTTTCGGCGACCCAGCGCGGCAGAGCCGCGCGGATGGCGCCGCGTATGGGTTTTTCCTGCATGAGATCAATCGCCCTGGGGCCGGGCAGCAGGCCCTTGCCGGTGATGACAAGGAGGATGCGGAACCCCAGCGCCCGCGCCTGCTGCACCCGGGCCTGCAGCAATCGGCGCGCGGCATCCTGCGTCAGGCCATGCAGATCAACGACCAGATCCGGGCGGGCGCGGCCGGATGCCAGCCGCCGGTCCCAGCCGCGGTCGAGCGTTTCGCCATGCGGGTTTTGCATGCCGGGGGTGCCGTAAGCGGCGGGGGTGGCGCGCGCGGTTGCGGGCGGGCGCGGCTGTGCCGGCCGGGGGGGCGTTGCTGCAGGTTGCGGCGCTTCGGCGCGC
>CAZIAA010000402.1:0-1529 GCA_964537365.1 uncultured Sandaracinobacter sp. | reverse complement strand
TGATCTCAGACAGCACGGCATTGCAACCGAAAAGCCCGATTGATCTGGTGGAACAATTGCATGCGCCCGTGCTCGGGCTGTATGGCGGGCAGGATTCCGGCATTCCGCAGGCTGATGTCGAAAAAATGCAGGCGGCGCTGAAAGCCGCCGGTTCCGCCAGCCGGATCGACGTCTTTGCCAGCGCCGGGCATGGTTTCCTTGCCGATTATCGCCCGAGCTATGACGAAGCCGCCGCCAAACAGGCCTGGCACACCGCACTCGGCTGGTTCGCCGAGCATCTGCAGGCCAGGGGCGGCTGAACCGCCCGATTCGGATCAGCCGCAATCCCCAAAAAGAAGCGGGGCCATAACAGCCCCGCTTCCCTTCCCCTCCCTCTTGGGAAACGCGTTCAGAAACGCACCCGGCCGGTCACGCCGAACATGCGCGGCTCGCCCGGGAACAACACATTCAGCTTGTTGGCGCTTGCGATGCGGCCATCCTGCACAGCCCGAAAGCTGCCGGAGCCATGCAGCGGCATATCGGCGGAAATCTGGAAATAATGCTTGTTGAGCAGATTCTGTCCCCAGAGTTCCAGCGACCATTTGCGGTCCATGCTGGAAATGCCAATGCGGCCATTGAACAGGATATAGGCGCTCTGCACCTTCTCCCAGTCGAGGTTGGAGCCGGTGTTGGTGGCACCCTGATAGCGGTAATCAAGGTAGAACAGGGCACGCAGGCTGTCATTCAGCGGCGGTGTCCAGGACGCCGAACCAGTCAGCACATATTCCGGCGCATTGGACATCTGCCGCCCGGGCAGCTGGAACAATGTCGGAGTCAATGCCGCGCCTGCGGTGCCGACCAGATTATGGCTGTATTTGGCGCTGAGATAGGTCAGCGCCGCAGTCACGTTGAAGTCGTCCACCGGGCGGGCCGATAATTCGATTTCGACGCCTTTGGACACCAGCCCGTGCGTCAGCCTATCGGCCGCGCAAGTGCCGGTCAGCGGCGATGCATCGCTGTCGGCGCCCTGCAGATCATCCTTGCAGGCCTGAATATTGACCACTTCGAAATTGACGCCGTTATAGGTATTCAGCTGAAAATTGGAGAAATTCTGCTGAAATACCGCGATATTGGCGGAAAATCCCCGCGTCGCATATTTGAGCCCGATTTCATAGGCCGTGACCGTTTCCGGAAAGAACTGCAGGTCGATGGCTTCGGGGCGGCCGTTGTTCTTGCTGTTGAGCGGAAGTGCCAATTGCGCCGCACAGGCCGCCTGTTGCGCCGGTGTTCCCGCCGCTGGATTGCAGGCGACGTCCAGCGCCTGCGCATCGAGATTGAAGCCACCGGCCTTGTAGCCGCGCGCCCAGCTGGCATAGACCATCAGATCGTCGACCGGCTTCCAGCTGAGCACGGCGGTTCCGGTCCAGCGGCTTTCGGAAATGCGGGTGCCCGGTTCACCATATTGGAAACCCGGCCCGGCCGTCGCATTCAGCGCGCATGGCAATGCCGCAACCGGGCTGGCAATGTTGCGCAGCGCCACGCACAGATCA
>CAZIAA010000401.1:0-1533 GCA_964537365.1 uncultured Sandaracinobacter sp. | reverse complement strand
ATCCCTCAAAGCCTCTGGCAAAATCGCTCATGACAAGATTTTGAGGACATTGGCAGAAAAGACGCATGGAAGAAACTGACGAATTTCCGTATCTTTTTCATCCCGGACCGCCTGTCATGAACTCCACCCCGATATGTCGCATCGCCTCTGTTGGCCCGTGCTCGATCGTGCAGTAACGGACTGGGGTCCGAATCCCTCAGTTTTGCAAATTCACCCTGGTGAAGCAGAGCTTCTCAAGCTCGCGGCTGTATTCCAGATCAGGCAACAGCTTGCGACCATTGATAGATCAAGGTTTTTCAGGCAAGGCCCAGTCGATTTCCGGCTGCCCATGCTGGCGTAGAAAGGCATTCGCGCTGGAAAAGTGCCGACAGCCAAAAAAGCCGTTTGCCGCCGAATAAGGCGATGGGTGCGCCGCCTTCAGCACCAGATGCCGGGCGGAATCGACGAAATCGGCCTTGTTCTGGGCATAACGGCCCCAGAGCAGAAATGCGCAAGGCGCGTCGCGGGCAATGATTTCCTGGATGACTGCATCGGTAAATGCTTCCCAGCCCTTGCCGGCGTGCGATGCCGGCTTGCGGCATTCCACCGTAAGCACGCTGTTCAGCAGCAGCACACCCTGTCTGGCCCAGCTTTCGAGGAAGCCATGCGCCGCAGGTGGGATGCCAAGATCGTCCTGCAACTCCTTGTAGATGTTTCGCAAGGATGGCGGAATGGCGGTGCCGGGCTGGACCGAGAAACACAGCCCATGCGCCTGTCCGGGGCCGTGGTAAGGGTCCTGCCCGAGAATCACCACGCGCACATCCGGCAGCGGGGTCAGATCCAGCGCCCGGAACCAGTTGGAAGCTTTCGGGAAAATGACCTTGCCGGCGCGGCGCTCGGCCTGCAGAAATTCGCGCAGCCGGGCCATGAAGGGTTGCGCAAACACCGGCGCCAGCGCCTGCCGCCAGCTTTCCTCCAGCCGGATTGGCCGTGCCACGTTCAGGGGCACCAGTGAATGTCGATTGCCTGTTGCGCATCCGCCAGCAGGCGGCCGATCGGCGTTGGCGAGGCGGCCGCATCGACGATGGCCTGCTCCAGCATCTTGCGCGCCGGCACGCCCTGCAGGGAAATCAGAATGCTGCGCGCCGCCAGCACGGCGGATTTGGTGAGTGTGACGCGGGCAACCGCGGCCTCCGCTGGCATCGGATCCGGGGTGAGGCCAATGGCGCGGTGCGGCGCGCTCAATGCCGCCTCCAGATCCGGCCCCGGATAAAGCGAAGCCGCACTGCCGGTCGGCCCGACTTCCAGCAAGACCAGATCCAGCGGCCAGTGAATCGCCTGCAGCCGCGCATCGGCGGCCTGGCCGGCATCCGCCACGCCGAGATTCCCCCCGGTCAGGGGCAGCACCCGTGCCCCGAGCGGCAGGAAGCGTTCCGCCAGCGTGCGCGCGTTCGACAGCGCATCCTCGACCGACACCAGCCGGTCATCGGTGGGGACGATAGTGACATTGCGCCATTTCAGCCGGGCAGCCTTCAGATGATCGAGCAGATCCTT
>CAZIAA010000400.1:0-1559 GCA_964537365.1 uncultured Sandaracinobacter sp. | reverse complement strand
CCCTGCGCCACCAATCTCGGCGCCAGCTGGGATCCGCCGACCGATGCCGAAGGGCGGCCGATTTCGGCCGAAGAAGCCGGCGCCTATTGGGTGAGCCTCATTCCCATGGGGCGCATTGGCGAAGCGCGCGACATCGCGCCGGTGGTGGCATTTCTCGCCAGCGACGCCGCCCGATTCGTCACCGGCGCCGATATCGTCGCGGATGGCGGCTATACCGCCTGCTAGGACCGGAGTGCGCGCGCATCGAGCAGAGCGGACGGCAGATCGGCGAACGCTTCCGCCAGCTTGTGCAGAAAACCATCCAGCGCCGAGCTTTTGCGCCAGAACATCGAGATCCGCCGCGCTGGCGCCTGTTCGGCAAAAGGCGTCAATTGCACATTGGCCGTGGGCGGCACCGGCGGCTGCACCGACAGCACCGGCAACAGCGTGATTCCGACATCGGCGGCCACCATCTGGCGCAGCATTTCGAGGCTGGTGCCGCGAAAATTCGGCCATTCATCCGCCCCCGCCAGCCGGCACACTTCCAGCGCCTGATCGCGCAGGCAATGCCCTTCCTGCAACAGCAGCAATTGCTGCCCCTCCAGATCGGCCGGCGTCAGATCCCGGCGACCCGCCAGCGGATGCCCAACGGGCGACGCCAGCACGAAATCTTCGGTAAACAGCGGCTCGGCGTGCAGCACGGCATCGTGAATCGGTTCCGCCATCAACGCCACATCCAGCTTGCCGGCGTGCAACGCCGCCAGCAGATCGCTGGTCTTGTCCTCCACCAGCAGCAGCTTCAATTTCGGGAACCGCGCCCGCACCCGGCCGATCACATGCGGCAACAGATAGGGCGCCAGGGTCGGGAACGCGCCCAGCCGGATCGTGCTGACCTTGGGATCGAGCGCACTGCGGGCGATATGGCGGATCTGGTCGACTTCATCCAGAATCCGCCGCGCCCGCGCCACCACTTCGGCCCCGACCGGGGTGGGCACGACCTGGCGCGGCTGACGCTCCAGCAATTGCACGCCCAATTGTTCTTCCAGCTTGCGGATCTGGGTCGACAGGGTCGGCTGGCTGACCGCGCTGGCTTCGGCGGCGCGGCCGAAGTTGCGATGTTCGACCACCGCCACCAGATAGCGCAGGTCGCGGATATTCATGCATGACACTCCTGCAGGACAGGTGATAGAAATATGCTATTGATGTTATCAAATCAATCAATTTGATTGATTGCCGACAAGTTGTAGGGTGTCGCCACCAACCCCAGCAAACCAAGGAAAGGAATTTATCGGATGTCTCTGGTCAATCGCGAAATCCTGCCGTTCAAGGCGCAGGCGTTCAAACAGGGCAAATTCATCGAAGTGAGCGATGCCGACCTCAAGGGCAAATGGTCGGTGGTGTTTTTCTATCCCGCCAACTTCACCTTCGTCTGCCCGACCGAGCTCGAGGATCTGGCCGATAATTATGCCGAATTCCAGAAGCTGGGTGTGGAAATCTACTCGGTCTCGACCGACACGCATTTCTCGCACAAGGCCTGGCATGACAGCTCGCCGGCGATCAGCAAGATCGAATACACCATG
>CAZIAA010000399.1:0-1561 GCA_964537365.1 uncultured Sandaracinobacter sp. | reverse complement strand
CAGCCTCTGCATCACCAGGGGTGAAGCCGCAAAATCGGCTTCGAATGCCGCGCTATTCACGATGTTCCACGTGGAACATGGGGGGCTGTATCATGCCGCGTGCAATTCCGATTTCCGAATCCAGGCCAGCAGTGCCGTAATCGCGGCCGGGCTGATATTGCGGATGCGCGCTGCCTGCCCCAGTGTTTCCGGCTCCACCTGCTGCAAGCGTTCGGCCATCTCGGTCGAGAGTCCGGGAATGGCGGCATAATTTGTTCCACGTGGAACAAGCAGCGCTTCATCGCGCACCAGCCTAGCCAGATCCTCATCCTGCCGTGCCAGATAGACGGCGTAATTGGCGTCCGTTAAAACCGTCTCAATCACGCCCGGTTCGGCGGACAAGTCCGGCGCCACGCGTTGCAGATCGGCCCAGCCAATATCAGGGAATCTGGCCCATTCCCACAAACTGCGCATTCGGCCATCGCTGTGCAGATCTGGAAATTCGGACGCCCGCGCATTGCGGTCCTGCAATTGCCGCACCAATTGTTCGACCGCGGCTTTGCGCTGCCGGAACATCGCCGCGCGCTTTGCCCCAACGCAGCCAAGCTGCAACCCCTGTTCGGTCAGGCGCAGGTCGGCATTATCCGCGCGCAGGCGGATTCGATATTCCGCCCGGGAGGTAAACATGCGGTAAGGTTCTGACACACCCTGGGTGATCAGATCGTCAATCAGAACCCCGATATAGCTGCTGCTGCGGGACGGCCGCCAATCGCCACCGGCGGCATTGATTCCCGCAACCAGGCCTTGCGCGGCCGCTTCCTCATATCCGGTCGTGCCATTGATCTGCCCGGCCAGCCACAGACCGGGTATGGCACGCAGTTGCAGGCTGGCATCGAGGCCGCGCGGGTCGACATAATCATATTCCACGGCATAGCCCGGCTGCAGGATGCGGGCCTGTTCCAGCCCCGGGATGGACTGCACCAATGCCTGCTGCACATCTTCGGGCAGGCTGGTCGAAATGCCATTGGGGTAAATCAGCGGCGTGGACAGGCCTTCCGGTTCAAGAAAAATCTGATGCCCGTCGCG
This sequence comes from uncultured Sandaracinobacter sp., assembly GCA_964537365.1. Taxonomy (GTDB): domain Bacteria; phylum Pseudomonadota; class Alphaproteobacteria; order Sphingomonadales; family Sphingomonadaceae; genus Sandaracinobacteroides. The sequence continues at coordinate 496 of CAZIAA010000399.1, read as the reverse complement.
GTCGCCGAAACGCATGATCTTGTCTTCGATGGACGGGCAATAGCGCGGGCCGCGCCCTTCGATCCGCCCGGCATACATGGGGGATCGGTGGATATTGTCGCGGATGATCTGATGCGTTTTGAGCGTGGTGCGGGTGATATAACAAGGCAATTGCGGGATCGAAGAATTCGTTGTGAATTCCGACAGATAGCTCGGCTCTGTATCGCCTTGCTGCACTTCGAGTCTGGCCCAGGCAATGCTGCGTGCGTCCAGACGCGGCGGCGTTCCGGTTTTCAGCCGGGCCATGCGCAGGTTCATGCCGCGCAAGCGTCCCGCCAATGCAGATGCACCTGCTTCGCCGACGCGACCACCGGCAATCTGGCGTTCGCCGATGTGCATGGTCCCGCCCAGGAATGTCCCGGTGGTCAGCACGACCGCAGGCGCGCGCAGCGGCCCTCGGCTGGTTTCGACCCCGACGCATCGGCCTTGTTCGACAATCAGATCCAGCACTTCGGCT
>CAZIAA010000398.1:0-1565 GCA_964537365.1 uncultured Sandaracinobacter sp. | reverse complement strand
CGGCACTCGGTCGTCGCGCACTGCCCGAGTTGCCCCAGCGGTCGCTGCCGGCCGCGCCCTCGTAAATCTCGCAGGTGAGATAAGCGCCGCCATTGCGCAGGCGACGCGTTGAACCGCTGGCATGCAGGCCATCATCGAGACCAACGGAATAATTGGCGCCCGCCGTGCAACGGATCTGGATGGTCTGGGTAACCGGGGAAAAACTGCCGACCAGCGGCGCGCCGCCAAATGCCAGACCGGGGGCGGCGATGATACAGTCTTCTTCGACGGTCAGTTCGATGTTGATGCGCACCGGCGTTCCGCTGCCCCAGTTGCTGGGGGCGCCAAGCAGAGGGCGCACTAGGCCGGGGCTGTTCGAATAGGCAAGACAGGCCAGAACGCCCAGCGAACAGACGGAATAATACCAGCGCACATCCATAGAGCCGCTATAGACGCCGGCCCGGACGCCAGCGGTCGGCGTCGTCTTGAAATAAACCTGCATGGCGCCGCCGACACCCGACAGAAGATCCAGCAGGTTGAGCGACGACAGGTTGAGAAAATTGCCAACCACAAGTGGCGCGCCGCTGGGCGTAAACGACGCCTGATAGGCGATGGAACTGCCGCCCGGGCCGGACAGGGCAAAGGTGGAAGCATCCACCCGGGCGGCGATATAATGGGACGCCAGCAGGCCGAGCAGCGTATCACAGGACAAGCCGGCCGAACCGCTTGCCTGCCACGAGGTACTGGCGACCGTATAGGAAGAAGCGCTGCCGAAATTGATGTTGCTTGTGGTGGTGGTGCAGGCTTGCGCCGGAACCGCACAGGCAGCCACCGCAAGCGCAATGGCTAACGGCCAACGGGTGCGCATGTCAGCTCTCCCAGATTGTGGACGGTGGCCGGGTCGTCTGCGGGCGCGGAAAACGCCACCCGGCACTGGCGCCCGTCGGGCAGGTCGGCGGTCAGTGCGTTGTGGTCCTGCAATTGTTCAAGGAACAGCAAGCCATCCCAGCCAACATAGGTGTCGTCGCCATCGGCGCTGTGCACCGATGTCCCGGCCGGTAAGAATGTGCCGTTGCCGTCCACCAATGTTGCGCGCCCCATGCGCAACGCCCTGACTGGAAAGCGCACGATACGGCCGCCGCCTTGGGTGACAGCAATTGCCTGACTAACCAGCGGTGTGCTGGTATTGGCGGGCAGATCAGCCGGGTCGATTTCATATTTCGCCGGGTAATAGGCGCTGGCCCAGGGCACCAGCAGCCGGCCGCCTTTCCCCGTGCGCCCGACCGGTTGATTTTCATAGCGGACCGGGATTCCGGGCATACCGGTATCGACCACGGCAAAGGCGTCGGCCACGCGATTGGCTGCAAACAGCCGATGATCCATGAAAACCACGGCGCCGCTGAGGCCGAACCAGCCCGTGCCGCCATCGGCATCATAGCCACCAGCGCGCAGCAACAGCGGCTCGGTGCGCAAGCTGACGTCGGCGCGCAGATGCACCTTATTGCGTTCGTTGCGAATGGCGCTGGCGCTCCAGCCCAGACCACCTGCCGTTGGCATGGCGCGGGAGATATCGGTGCGCAGGCTCG
>CAZIAA010000397.1:0-1569 GCA_964537365.1 uncultured Sandaracinobacter sp. | reverse complement strand
CGGCATCGGCGATATCGACAGCATCGCCGCGCCGGAACCCGCCTTCGACCGCCGTGATCCCCGCGGACAACAGGCTCTTGCCCTGGCGCAGGGCCTGCACCGCGCCATCATCGACCACCAGCCGGCCGGCGACGCGGATACGCCCGGCCAGCCAGGCCTTGCGCCCGCGCAAGGCATCGGCGCCTTCGAACACCGTGCCATGACCGCTGTCCTGAAAGCGCTGCAACGGATGCTCCGGTTTGCCGGCGCAAATAGCGACTGGAATGCCGGCCATATGGGCAATGCGCACGGCTTCGATTTTCGACTGCATGCCGCCCGAGCCCATGCCGGAGGAGGATTCGCTGCTGGCCATATGGGCAACCGAGGCGATATCATCGACATGGGCGATAAAGCGGGCGTCGGGATCGGTGTCGGGGTTGGCGGTATAGAGGCCATCGATATCCGACAAAAGCACCAGCGCGCGCGCATGCGCCGCATGCGCCACCCGCGCTGCCAGCCGGTCATTGTCGCCAAAGCGAATTTCCTCGGTGGTGACCGAATCATTTTCATTCAGAATCGGCACGACATCGAGGCTAAGCAAACGGTCGAGCGTCGCCGACGCATTGAGAAAGCGCCGGCGGTTTTCGAAATCCCCCAGCGTCAACAGCATCTGTGCGGCGGTGATGCCATGCGCCTGCAACAATTCCGACCACAGCGCCGCCAGCAGGATCTGACCGGTTGCGGCCGAAGCCTGCGCATCCTCCAGCGTCCCGCGCCCGCCCTTTTTCAGGCCGAGACGGCGGCTGCCCAATGCAATCGCGCCCGACGACACCAGCACGATCTGCTGCCCGGCGGCATGGCGCGCGGCGATATCCGCCACCAGCGTCTGCGCCCAGGCGCGGCGCACTTCGCCCGATGGCTCAACCAGCAGCGACGAGCCGACCTTGACCACCAGCCGCGCCGCATTGGCGGGCGCAAATAGCGCGGCGCGGTCGTTCACAGCGGCGACCATTCGCCGGTCGTTGCGGCTTCCTCAGGCGCGGCAACGGCAAAAATCCGATCCAGAACCGCATCAACGCCGGCTCCGGTCAGCGCCGACATCACCAGCGGCCGCGTGCCGCATTCCGCGGCCAGCGCTTCGGACGCAGCGGCAATCTGCTCAGGCGTGGCGGTGTCCGCCTTGGCCAGCACCGGAATTTCCGGCTTGTCGGCAATTGCTGCGCCATAGCGCAGCAATTCGGTGCGCACAGTGCGATAATCCGCCAGCACATCTTCGGCGCCGGCATCCAGCAGATGCAGCAGCACGCGGCAGCGTTCGATATGGCCGAGAAAACGGTCGCCAATGCCGACGCCTTCGCTGGCGCCGGCAATCAGCCCGGGAATATCCGCCAGCACCAGTTCGCGATCGTGGTGGCGGACAACCCCCAGCTGCGGCCGCAACGTGGTGAACGGATAGGCGCCGATTTTGGCGCGGGCATTGGTGACGGCGTTCAGAAATGTCGATTTGCCGGCATTGGGCAAACCCAGCAGCCCGACATCGGCCAATAATTTCAACCGCAGCCAGACCGACATTTCCTGCCCCGGAAAGCC
>CAZIAA010000396.1:0-1574 GCA_964537365.1 uncultured Sandaracinobacter sp. | reverse complement strand
ACATAGCGCCACACCTCCACCCGCGCGTCTTCATCCGGCACCTTCCTGCCGGTGATGGGGTGGATTTTCTTCGTCTCCCCGTCCCAGCGGGTGAGGGGGTTGCCAGCTGCGTCCCGCTCCGGCACCCTCTCGTCATAGTCGATCAGCGCGTCGCGGTTTTCGATGGTGCGCACGTCACGCAGGATCGGTTCGGGCGGGGCGCGATCCTTGCCATTGACGCGGAAGTGCCACTGCAAATAGCCAATCCACAGCACCAGTTGCGCAATGGCCGCTGCGCGCGGATTGAGTTCCAGCCCGAGGAAATTTTCCGGCGTGATGGTGTGGCCCGTCAGTTCTGCGGCATATTGATCATGGCCCAGCTCGGCCAGCAGATCGAGCACTTCGCCTTCCAGTTCCTTCATCCGCGCCATGGCGACATAGAGGAAATTGCCGGTGCCGCAGGCAGGGTCGAGCACCTTCGTTTGCGCCAACCGGGTGTGGAAGGCCAGCACATGGGCGCGGGCTTCATCATCCGGCAACATGCCGGCGGCGGCGCGCACGCCATTCCATTCGGCGCGCAGCGGCTCCATGATGGTCGGGCCGATCAGCCGTTCGACATAGGCGCGCGGGGTGTAATGCGCGCCGAGCCTGGCGCGTTCCTTCGGGTTCAGCGCGCGTTCCAGCAGCGTGCCGAAGATCGCCGGTTCCACTTCGGTCCAGTCCTTGCGGGCTGCTTCGATCAGCACTTGCAGTTCATCGGCGTCCAGCGCCGGGGCATCCGTCTGTTTGAACAGATAGCCGTTGAAATGCTTCACCTGCATCCGCAGCGCCGGGGCAAAGGCGCCCTTGTCCATCGCCTGCCACAGCGCCGTCAGCGAATGGTGCAGCACTTCCGGGTTGCCGACATGTTCGCGCAGCAAGGTCTTGAAGCTGTTTTCCGGCAGCAGGACTTTGGTGTCTTCGGCGAACATGGTGAACAGCACGCGCATCAGGAAGGCACTGACGCTTTCGGCATCATGGCCGCGATTTTCCAGCCGGCGGGAAACCGTAGCCAGCAGATCGGCGATTTCGCGGGTGACTCTGGCGGACTGGGCGGTCGGGTCCAGCGTTTTCGGTGCGGTCCAGATGGCGCGCAGCCGGTTGCGCACATCTTCGTCGCGCAAATCCTCCAGCATGATGCGATAGCGCGCGCGATCCGGGAATTGCGCATAGGCTTTGCCGGTGCCGGTGAAATCGGCATAGACTTCGATGCAATAGCCAATATCCGCCACCAGCAGGAACGGTGGCCAGCCATGATCGGCCGGCAGTGCCTTCGCATAGCGTTCGGCTTGCCCCTTGGCCTGCACCATCGCCTTGGCCCAACCGGGCGTGCCGCGCCGGGCGGTGCCGCGTTTTACGCGCGCGCTGGCGGTCTGGCCGAAGATGTCGAGATCATCTTCCTGCCGCGTGGCGGCAGCACGGTCGGCCTCGCTGCCCTGTTTGGCTTCGAGAATGAAGCAATCGCGCTTGTAGCAATCGATACGGCCGAAGCTTTGGGTGGCGTCGCCATTGTCCTGAAAGACGCGGCGCTCGAAGACATAGTCGTTATGGGCGTC
>CAZIAA010000395.1:0-1590 GCA_964537365.1 uncultured Sandaracinobacter sp. | reverse complement strand
CATCATGATCGCGCCCAAGGGGCCGGGCCACACCGTGCGTTCGGAACATCAGCGCGGCGGCGGCGTGCCGTGTCTGGTGGCAGTGGCGCAGGATTCGTCCGGCAATGCCATGGATGTGGCGTTGTCCTATGCCTCGGCGATTGGCGGCGGCCGCTCCGGGGTCATCGAAACCAATTTCCGCGAGGAATGCGAAACCGATCTGTTCGGCGAACAGGCGGTGCTGTGCGGCGGGCTGTCGCATTTGATTCAGGCCGGCTTCGAAACGCTGGTGGACGCCGGCTATGCCCCGGAAATGGCCTATTTCGAATGCCTGCACGAAGTGAAGCTGATCGTCGATCTGATGTATGAAGGCGGCATCGCCAATATGCGTTATTCGATTTCGAACACCGCCGAATATGGCGACATCAGTTCCGGCCCGCGCGTCATCAACGACGACACCCGCGCCGAAATGAAGCGCATCCTGGCGGATATCCAGTCCGGCCGCTTCGTGAAGAAATTCATGCTGGATAATGCCGTTGGCCGGCCGGAACTGAAGGCCAGCCGCAAGGCCGCCGCCGCGCACCCGATCGAGCAGGTCGGCGCCAAGCTGCGCGCCATGATGCCCTGGATCACCGCGCACCAGCTGGTCGATAAAGCCAGGAACTGAGGCCGCGCCGACCTCCAGTGTCGGCGGCAGGTTGCTATTGGGACCCGTGGCGACTGTGATCGGTCGCCACGGGTTCTGCCATTCTGCCCCGGATTGAACCGACGCGCCGGTCAGCGCCGCTTGCGGCTTCGCTTCGCCTTGAATTCCGCTGGCGCCGGCGGCCGCTGGGGTGCGGGCGCTGCTGGCGGCTTGGCGGTTGCAGTCTGCCGCTCCGCTGCTTGTGCGAGACCGCGCGCCAGCGACACTGCCCCTGCCAGACGTTTCTGCGGACCGCCAAAATCACGTGCCAGAAACAGTTTCTGGTCCGGGCGCAACCTGGCCTGCCCCTTCAGCCGGTCGATCCATTCCACCAATCCCAGCGGATTGGGGAAACGGCCATCGGCAAAAGTCACCAGCGCGCCTTTCACGCCGACTTCGATCTTGGCGATATTGGCCCGACGCGCGGCATTGCGCGCTTCCACGATCTTCAGCAGATTGGCCGCCGGTTCCGGCAACGGGCCGAAGCGGTCGATCAGTTCCGCTGCGAATGCGTCGATACCCTCCCGATCCTGCAGATCGGCGGCGCGCCGATACAGCGCCATCCTGAGCGACAGATCCGGCACATAATCTTCCGGGATCATCACGGCGGCATCGACGGCAATGCTCGGCGAGCCCGGATCCTCGGGCGGGCGCAGGCCCCTTTCCGCCGCCTTCGCGGCCAGAATGGCATCCTCCAGCATCGACTGATACAGTTCGAAACCGACTTCGCGGATCTGGCCGGATTGCTCATCGCCCAGCAGATTGCCGGCGCCGCGCTGATCGAGATCATGGCTGGCCAGCTCGAAGCCAGCGCCCAGCGAATCCAGTCCGGCCAGCACCTGCAGGCGCTTTTCGGCGGAGGCCGTCATCGGCCCGTCGGGCGAAGTCGTCAGCAAGGCATAGGCCCGCCGCTTGGCCCGGCCGAC
>CAZIAA010000394.1:0-1624 GCA_964537365.1 uncultured Sandaracinobacter sp. | reverse complement strand
CTGCAGCCGCGCCGGATCGAGATTGACCCGGATTTCCCGCGAAACGCCGCCGCTGCGGGAAATCTGCGCCACCCCCGGAATGGAGACCAGCCGCTTGGTGACGGTATTGTCGACGAACCAGCTCAGTTGTTCCAGAGTCATCGAGGTGGATTTGACTGCGACATAGGCGATGGCGCCGCCTTCGATTTCGATGCGGCTGACCTGAGGTTCCAATATGCCCTCCGGCAGGTCGGCGCGGATCTTGGTGACGGCATCGCGGACATCATTGACGGCGCGATCCACCGGGGTGCCGAGCTGGAATTCGACCATGGTCATGCTGGCGCCCTCCTGCACGGTGGAGGAGATGTTCTTGACATTGCCGATGCCGGCAACGGCGCCTTCGACCTTTTGCGTGATCTGCGTTTCCATCTCGGTCGGCGCGGCCCCCGGCTCGGCGACGAGGACATTGACGAGCGGCACGGACACGTCCGGCATGCTGGTGATCTTCAGCTGGTAGAAGCTGAGCAGGCCGACCAGAGTCAGCAATACGAACAGCAGAAGCGGCGGCAGCGGATTGCGGATCGACCAGGTGGAGAGATTCTGCAGCTGCATGCGCGGGTCAGTCCGCTGTGCCGGCGTCCGGCCGGGGCTGCAGACGCGGCGTCACTTTCTCGCCGGTGCTGAAGAACGCGCCGGCGGATTTCAGCACGCGTTCGCGCCCGCTCAGCCCGGAAGTGATTGCGACTCCATCGGCCGCCACCACGCCGGTGGTGACCGGCACCCGGCGGACGGTGTCGTTGCCATCGACGACCATGACATAAACGCCCTTGTCATCGGCCAGAATGGCCGATTGCGGCAGGCGCGGGCGCAGACTTTGCGCGCCGGCGATTTCCGTGCTTGCAAAGGCGCCGGGGCGAATGTCGCTGGCGTTCGGCAGGGCAATGCGGGCAATGCCTTCACGGCTCTCGGGGTCGATGATCGGCTCCAGCAGCCAGATTTTTCCGGCATAGTGGTTTTTCGAACCGATGGGTGTGACCAGAGCGGTCTGCCCGACCGACAGCCCGGCCATATCGACTTCGGCGATCTGCGCCCGCATCTCCATTTCACCGCTGGCGGCAATGCGATAGAGCGCGCCGCTGGCCGGCGACACTGTCTGCCCGGCTTCGACCTGGCGCGCCAGCACCAGCCCGGCTTCGGGGGCGCGGATGAACAGACGCGCCAGCCGTTCCTGCATTTCCCGCAACTGACCTTCGGCAATCTGCACCTGGGCGACGGCCGAATCCCGGCTGGCGGTCTTGCGGTCGATGTCGGCTTTGGAAATGAATCCGCGGTCAACCAGCGCCAATGCGCGTTCCAGTTCGACCCGCGCCAGCGCTGCGTTGGCCTTGGCATTGGCGACCGTGGCGCGCAGCTGGTCGACCTGCGCCTGTTGCACCTGATGGTCGATTTCGGCGAGGATCTGGTTCTTCTGCACATATTGCCCGGCTTCGACCCGGATGCGCGAAATCACGCCGCCTTCGCCGGCGACACCAACCGGCAGATCGTGACGGGCGAAGATGCTGCCGACTGCATGCACCCGCGCCACCACCGGTTCGACTCCGGGGACGATGACGGTTACCGCCGGCGCATCGACGCTGCGGGTGGA
>CAZIAA010000393.1:0-1628 GCA_964537365.1 uncultured Sandaracinobacter sp. | reverse complement strand
AGGCTGGCGGCCACCACCCCCGGCGTCGACTGGCCGCGACCGGCAATTTCCCGCAACACCAGCAATTGCGATGGCGACAGACCGGTCTGCGCGGCCAGTTGGCGGCGACCGACTTCGGTGGCGCGCAGGATTCGCCGGAGCGCGCGCAGCGTGAGCTTGGAAATCGTGACATCCATGGTCCAGCAATTAGCCCTTTTCTCCGCATTGTCTCAAAATAAATTTCCTTCGTTAATCTAAGCAATTTAGCAGGGGAATTTAGCTGGATTTCCCATGAAAATTTCTTCTTTTGTTGAAAACCATATGCTTAATCCGCTATATATGACGGCAGACGGCCCTTGATCCATGTTGCAAAGGCTGGAATAATAACTTTAGGAGATGAACGATCATTGCTGCTGAAGGTGAAGCGGAACCCGCCCCGCCACAAGTTCCGGCACGCTCTTTGGATCTGACCGCCCAGAGCGTGAGATTGCGCAAACCGGTCAGCACCGACGGCCCGCAGGTAACCGCGCTGATTGCCGGCTGTCCGCCCCTCGATGTGAATTCGGCCTATTGCAATCTGCTGCAATGCACGGATTTCGCCGATACCTGCATCATCGCCGAAGTGGATGGCACAATCGCCGGCTGGATTTCCGGCTATCGCCCGCCCACCGACCCCGACAGCTATTTTCTCTGGCAGGTGGCGGTCGCGCCAACGGCGCGGGGCCTGCGGCTTTCGCAACGCATGATGGATGCGCTGTTCGCCCGCCCCGCACTTGCCGGCGTGACCCATCTCGTCACCACCATCACCCGCGACAATGCCGCTTCCTGGGCGAGTTTCCGCAGCTTTGCCAGACGCTGGAATGCCCCTGTGCAATCCGCGGAACGGTTCAATTCCGAACGGCATTTTGCCGGCGCCCATGCCAGCGAATGGCAGTTGCGGATCGGGCCGCTGTCGCGACAGCACCCGTCGCTGGCGCGCGCTTCGCCGGAACATGCGGCAGCCCTCTGAACCGGACTGCAGCCGGCCATACCGGTCAGGGCCACCATGGCCACAACGACAATTGCAAAGAGTCAGGTAGAACGATGACCAATATTCTCCCCATCCCGACGAAACACAGCCCGAAAACCGACATTTACCAGCGCCGGGAATCGCAGGTGCGCAGCTATTGCCGGGCAATGCCGCGGCAGTTCACCCGCGCCGAAGGGGTGTGGATGCACGACGATCAGGGCGGCCGCTATCTCGACTTTCTGGCCGGCTGTTCGACGCTGAATTACGGCCATAACCATCCGGTGCTGAAACAGGCGCTGCTGGATTACATCGAACGCAATGGCGTGACCCATGGTCTTGATCTGCACACCGGCGCCAAGGCCGAATTCCTGCGGGAATTCGAAGCCACCATTCTGCGCCCGCGCGGCCTGGATTACCGGCTGATGTTCACCGGCCCGACCGGCACCAATGCCGTCGAAGCCGCGATCAAGCTGGCGCGCAAGGTGACCGGGCGCACCACCGTCGTCGCCTTCACCAATGGTTTCCACGGCATGACTTTGGGGGCGCTGGCCTGCACCGGCAATGCCGCCAAGCGCAATGGCGCCGGCGTGGCGCTGCCCGATGTCGTGCACGCCGCCTATGACGGCTATTATGGTGCCGA
>CAZIAA010000392.1:0-1634 GCA_964537365.1 uncultured Sandaracinobacter sp. | reverse complement strand
ATCACGCTGCTGGTGCGACGGCACGCCGAACGCCCGACCGAAGTGCTGGCCACCAGCCGCGAACTCGTGGAGACGGCTGGTGTGGTTCGCCCGCAAACATTGTTGTGGCGGGCGCTGGCCTGCGGCCTGCCCGCGGAACTGCCGGCCGAATTCGACAGCAATGATTCGAATGATTCGCTGGTTGCCGATTACCATCGTGCGCGTGAAAGCATCGGCCCCTGCGGGCGCAAGCTGATACCTCCACCCTGAAGCACTTCTGATCGCGGCAATGATGCGACTGGCGGATTATTCGCTCGACAGCCATACTCCGACGGCAGCCGCATCCGGATAGACATCGGGCTTGCGCAGGAAAATGCTGAGTGCGGTCACACCCGGCCGGGCAGCGATCATCTGGAAGATTTCCCGCGCCAGAACTTCCTGCAGATTAAAATGCCGCCCCTTGGCCAGCGCGTGAATACTCTGGCGAATGAAATCATAATCCCAGCTGGCTTCGGCACAATCGCTCTTGGGCCAGTATTTCAGGTCGATTGTCGCCCAGACACTGATCAGCAGCCTTTGTGGCCGGCCGATCTCGAAATCATGAAAGCCGATGTCGACATCGAGCGACAGGTCTTCCAGGACGATCTTGTGGGTGCGCAGGCTGGGAGCCGGTGTCGGCCTTGCGTGCAGGATTTCGGCGGTCATGAATCGGCCATATAGGCAACGTCCCGGGGAAGCGCGAGGAATCTCTGCCCGGATTCGACGGCCAGAGTCTGTCCGGTCACGGTTGGAGTCTGCACCAGATAGCGCAATGCCCGCACCAGATCGGCCGGCGTCACGCCGCGCTGCAATGCATTCAGCTTTTGCGCGGCGGCAAAATTGGCAGCGCTTTGCGGCCCGGAGATCAACGTGACCGCCGGCGCAATGGCGTTGACCCGGATGCGTGGCGCCAGCGCCCGCGCCGACATTTCGGTCAGGCCGGCGAGGCCGTATTTCGACAATGTGTAGCTGAAATGATCCGGATTGGGCGCCAGCAGCTTGGCGTCGGTGATGTTGACGATGAGGCCATTGCGGCCGGGCGGCAGATGGCTGGCCATGGCGGCACTTAGCAATGCCGGCGCCCGCAGATTGATTGCGAAATGCCGGTCCCAGAGGTCCGGATCAATGCGCTGCAACTGGTCTTCGCGGAATAGCGAGGCGCTGTTGACGAGGACGCAGGGCGGTTCGGGCAGCTGCGCAAACAGCGTTTGCGCGGCCTCGATCCCGGCCAGATCGGCCCGTACAATGCAGGGTTCCGGGCAGCCGGCGGCGCGCAATTCCGCGGCGAGCGCCTGCGCCTGCGCGGCGGATTGGTGGCAGTGGATGGCAATCCGGAAACCGTCTTCGGCAAGCGCGCGGGCGAAGGCTGCGCCGAGCCGGCGGGCAGCGCCCGTGACGAGCGCCAGTGGCGCAACTGCTTCAGGCTGGGCAGCGGGCAGGAATTCTGTCGGAATGGCCATGGGAATGGCAGCCTAGAGACAATCGCCGGGGTCGCCAAGCACCGTTGTCGCGCCGCCGACGGCAGCGGATCTGTTCGCCCGCGAAGCGAAAATCCGGGTGGGAAAGTGGCTGCATGCTCTTGTGTCATTGGCGAAGGCCGGGCAGAAGACAATGCA
>CAZIAA010000391.1:0-1643 GCA_964537365.1 uncultured Sandaracinobacter sp. | reverse complement strand
GCATCTATGCCGGGCTGCGGGGGCGGTTCTGATGGATATTCTGTCCGCCGCTGCGCCGGCTGTGCGGCAGGTTGCAGCCGCCATTGGCGACAACATGCGAGCATCACCTCCGGATCTTGCGCATCGGCTGCGCCTGCTGGAAGCCGATAATCAGCATTTGCGGGATCTCGTCGCCTATCTGCGATGGCAATGCACAGAAGATTATCACTTTGTCCGCGAGGAGGCCCGGCGATGCTGAAACGCGTGAATACCGGTCCGGCCGTCGTCGCATGCAGCACCTGTCGCCATTCGGCACAGGCGCAGAATGACGCGCAAGGCGTGCGGGGCGGCGCGCGGCTGGCGCTGGCGTTGCGTGCCGCGCAGGAAAGTGATGCGCGTTACGCCGGCATCGCCGTGCAGGAAATGCCCTGCCTGTTCGCCTGCAAGGATTTCTGTACCGTCCACCTGCGCGCGCCCGGCAAGATCAGCTATGTGCTCGGCCGTTTCACGCCTGATGACATGGCGGCGCGCGCCATTCTGGACTTTGCCGTGCATTACGCCGCCAGCGCGCATGGCCGGGTGGCGTTTTCCGATTGGCCCGAAGGCGTGAAGGGGCATTTCATCACCCGCACCCCGCCGGAAGGGTTCGTTGTCGAATGAGCTTTGCGACGGTCACCGATTTCGACGCAGCATTGTCCGACCTGTCTGTCCCTGATGCAGCGGCTATGGCTGCCGCGGGCGCAAGACAGGCGGAACTGACCAAGCCCGAAGGATCGCTGGGCCGGCTGGAGGATATCGCGCTGTTCCTGGCCGGCTGGCAGAGGCGCGAACGCCCCCGTCTGGCCCGGGCGCGTGCGGTGGTGTTTGCTGGCAATCACGGCATCGTCGCGCGCGGCATCAGTGCATTTCCAGCCGAAGTCACGGCGCAAATGGTCGCCAATTTCAACCAGGGCGGCGCCGCCATCAATGCACTGGCCGGCGTGGCGGGGCTGGAGTTGCAGGTTGTGCCGCTCGCGCTCGATCGGCCGACATGCGATTTCACCCAAGCGCCGGCGATGGGGGAAGCGGAATGCCTTGCCGCGCTGTCGGCCGGCGCCGATATGGTCACGGCCGATCTGGACCTGTTCGTCCCGGGCGAAATGGGCATTGGCAACACCAGCAGCGCCGCCGCTCTGTGCGCGCGGGCCTATGGCGGCGCGGTCGCGCCATGGGTCGGTCCCGGCACCGGCCTCGATGCCGCCGGCATCGCGCACAAGATTGCCGTGATCGAAACGGCACTGGCCCGCCACGCCGATGCGCCGCACACGCCGTTCGAGACGCTGCGTCGCCTTGGTGGACGAGAGCTTGCCGCCATGGCAGGCGCAGTGCTGCGCGCGCGGCAATTGCGCGTGCCGATCATGCTCGATGGATTCGTGGCCTGCGCCGCGCTTGCCCCTCTGGCCGTGGCGAACCTCGCAATTGTCGGCCATTGCCTTGCCGGCCATTGCTCGGCCGAGCCGGGCCATGATCGGTTGCTGGCGCGGCTTGGCCTCGAGCCCTTGCTGCGGCTGGGCATGCGGCTTGGCGAAGGCAGCGGCGCGGCAGTCGCCGTGCAGATCCTGCGCGCGGCCGTTGCCGCGCACAACCAAATGGCGACATTCGCCGAAGCCGGTGTGGATAACAGC
>CAZIAA010000390.1:0-1645 GCA_964537365.1 uncultured Sandaracinobacter sp. | reverse complement strand
ATCCGGGTCAATCTCTCTCCGGCGCGGCTGCAGGCCTATGGCGTGACCGCGGCGCAGGTGAACAGCAAGCTGCGGCAACTCAATCTGGATGCGCCCGGCGGCCGCACCGAAATCGCCGGCGCCGAACAGTCGGTGCGGGTGCTGGGCGGCGCCAGCACGGCGCGAGAACTGGCCGCCACCCGAATTGCCATCGGCAATGGCCGCGAAGTGCGCCTGTCCGACATTGCCGATGTGCGCGACGGCACCACCGAACAGCGCTCCGTCGGCCGTCTCGGCAAGCAACAAGTCACCAGCTTCGCGCTGTTCCGCGCCAAGGGGGCGTCCGATGTCTCCGTCTATGACGGCATGACCGCCCAATTACAGCAACTGGAAGCCGAACATCCCGACATCCATTTCACCGAGCTGTTCAATTCCGTCGATTACACCAAGAGCGAATACCACAGCGCGCTGCAGGCATTGTTCGAGGGCGCCATTCTGGCCGTCATTGTCGTGTTTCTGTTCCTGCGCGACTGGCGCGCCACCGTCATTGCCGCACTGGCCATTCCATTGTCCGCCATTCCGACTTTCTGGTTCATCGACCTGCTGGGGTTCACGCTCAATACCATCAGCCTGCTGTCGCTCAGCCTGGTGGCCGGCATATTGGTCGATGACGCCATTGTCGAAATCGAAAATATCGTGCGCCACATGCAGACCGGCAAACCGCCCTATGAAGCCGCGCTGGAAGCGGCCGAGGAAATCGGCCTGGCCGTGGTCGCCACCACTTCCTCCATCATCGTCGTATTTCTGCCGGTTGCTTTCATGCCCGGCATCCCCGGCCAGTATTTCAAGCAGTTCGGGCTGACGGTCGCCATTGCCGTGTTCATTTCGCTGCTGGTCGCGCGGCTGATCACGCCGCTGCTCGCGGCCTATTTCCTGCGCCCGCACCCGGTCGACGACACTCCGGACGGCCCGCTCATGCAATGGTATATGAAGCTTCTGGCCTGGACCATCCACCGTGAACCGCAGCCGCCCGCACGCGGGTTGTGGCCGCGCCTGCGCGCCAGCCTGCGCGCGCACCGGCACCCGCTCATCGTCGTCCTGCTCGGCGCCTCGACCTTGCTGCTGTCGGCCTTTCTGTTTTCGCAGATGTCGACCGCCTTTCAGCCCGACGCCGACATGGGGTCATCACATATCGAGATCGAGCTGGCGCCCGGCGCCACGCTTGCCGACACCACCCATGTCGTCGATCAGGTGGTGGCGCTCCTCGACCGGCAGGCGGATGTCGAACAGACGTTCCAGAGCATCGGCGACGGCGACAATGTCCGCACCGCCGATCTCTACATCAATCTGCGCGACCGCCCGGCGCGGCGCATCAGCACCAAGAATTTCGAACGCCAGCTGACACCGGAACTGTCGGAAATCGCCGATGCACGAATCAATTTCGTTTCGCTCGACAGCAATTTTGCCGGCCGCGACATCACTCTCATGCTGGGCGGCGACAATCCCGAACTCGTCAATCAGGCCGCGCGCGACGTGGAAGAGCAGATGCGCGGGCTGAAATTCCTGCGCGGCGTGCGCATTGATGGCGATCTGGAACGGCCGGAATTCCAGATCAAGCCGAAGTTCGATATTGCCGCGCAAATGGGTGTCTCCGTTGCGGCACTTT
>CAZIAA010000389.1:0-1650 GCA_964537365.1 uncultured Sandaracinobacter sp. | reverse complement strand
CTGCGCCAGTTGCTGGCTGGCGCCCAGCCCATATTGCAAGCGCCAATGGCCGGCATTTCGACGCCCGAACTGGCAGCAGCTGTTGCCAATGCCGGCGCCGTTGGCGGCCTTGGTGCGGGCTCTGCAAGCGTCGCGCACGCCCGCGAGATGATTCTGGCGACGCAGGCGCTGACCGACAAACCGTTCAACGTCAATTTCTTCTGCCACCGCCCAGCCCGCCCCGATGCAGCGCGCGAAGCGGCCTGGCTGCGCCACCTGCGGCCGTTTTTTCACGAATTCGACGCCGACGCGCCGGACAGCCTGCAGCAACGGCATCCATCCTTCATTGAAAATCCAGCCATGCTGGACATGCTGGTGGAGGTGCGGCCACCGATCGTCAGCTTCATTTTCGGCGTGCCGGGCGAATCGGCTGTGCAGCGTCTGCACGCCGCTGGCATCACTCTGATCGGCTGTGCCACCACCCACGTCGAAGCCCAGGCGGTGGTGGCGGCCGCCCTCGATGCAGTGGTGGCGCAGGGTGCCGAGGCCGGCGGCCACCGCGGCCTGTTCGCGCCCGAACTCGGCGATCCGCGCCTCGGCACATTGGCACTTGTGCGGCGACTGGCGACCAGCTGCCCGATACCCGTGATTGCCGCCGGCGGCATCATGGATGGCGCCGGAATCGCCGCCGTCCTGCGGCTGGGCGCGGCTGGCGTGCAGATGGGCACGGCCTTCATTGGCTGCCCGGAATCCGCCGCGAGCGACGCCCAGCGCGCCGCCCTTGCGGGCATTGGCGATGCGCAGACCGAAATCACCGACGTCATTTCCGGGCGTCCGGCGCGCGGCATCGTCAACCGCATGCACCGCGACATTGCCACCCCCGGACGCTCCGCCCTTCCCGATTATCCGATCGCCTATGATGCCGGCAAACTGCTGGCGGCGGCCGCAACCGCGCACGGCAATTACCAGTTCAGCGCCTTCTGGGCGGGCCAGGGGGCGCCGCTTGCACGCGCCTTGCCAGCCGCCGAGCTGGTAACAGAGCTGCTGCAGGAATGGCGCGCCGCAGCCGCGGGTTGAGGGTCAGACGCTGAGGGTCAGACGCCCGGCTGGTTGGAATATAGCAGCGCGTGCAGCTGCGGCAGGAAGCGCCATTCGCGGATGCGCCCATCCACCAGCACATCTACCCACAGGCGCCGGTAATCATCCAGCAATTGCAGCACATGTGCATCATGCGGCAGCAGCGATGCAAGCGCGCCCGTTTGCGCGTCGCGGGTCGGCGGAAAGCGATTGCCAAGGCTGAGGAAGCAGCGGCCATCATGCTGCATTCCCGGAAATGTCCGCTCGGCAATCGCAGCCACCTCGCAGGCGAAATGAATATCGGCATGGTCGAACAGCACGACTTTCAGGAACATGCGCGGCCGCACGGCGCCGGCCGCAGGCGCCAGCCTGGCACAAAAGGTAACAAACACCTCCGCGTCAAAGCGCTCACCCATCCCCGGCCCCTTGGGCGAAACCACCACGACATCGCACAGCCGCAGCCATTCCGGCGCCAGCGATCCTTGTGTTTCAACTGCAATCGAGAAACCGGCCGCGTGCAGCTCCTGGCACCATGGCCCGAGATCCCACATCGCCGGATTGCCGCCCGACAATGTGACCCAGCCAGTGCCGCTG
>CAZIAA010000388.1:0-1655 GCA_964537365.1 uncultured Sandaracinobacter sp. | reverse complement strand
TTCATGGCTGCTCCCGATCTTCGGTGCTGCTGTTCTGCCAGACGCTGGCAGTGATTTTGGCCGGCTCGTTCAGCGTATCGAGCAGAAACCGCCGGTGCACAACCGTGTCATTCATGCTTGCCACCACCTGCAGGCTGATCCAGCGGCTGCGGGTGTCGGCAATCTGCGCCGTGGCCGTGGCCGGCCGGCCGCTGGCAGAGGCGCGTTGCCAGAATTCGCCACCCGATCCCCAGCCCTGGCGCGGCCGTCCGGTGATGGCGCGCCGGGCTTCGTCGGCATCGAGGCCCGCCGCCACCAGCAGCGGCGCTTGCGCCAGCGTCAGGCTGTTGAGGTTGAGCCGGCTGGCCTCGCGGTTGGGCAGCGCGCACAGGAAAGGCCGGACCTGCGCCCAGATGGCGCCATCGACACCAGCCACATCGGTCCATTCCGCGGGCGCGGTCCACAGCATGCCGGTATTCTGCAGATGTCGGGCGGTTGCGTCCGCAATGGGCTGGGCGTCACTGGCGGCGATGCCCGCCGCCTGCAGCAGCCGGGCGAAGTCGCGGGGGCTGGCCTGGGCGTTGCCACCCATGCTGTCCGGGCTGGCGGCGGGGGCCAGCAGACTGTTCAGGTTGAAACAATTGCCGGCGTCGTGAAAGCGCAGTTCGACGGTGCCGCCGCCGAGCGCCATCCGCAATGGCTGTTGCAACAGCCGCGGCTGGCTGCGCGCGCGCGCCTTCAGCTGGCCGATGATCTGTGCGCCGATGGCGGCACCCGAATGCGCCAGCAGCCCGGCCTGAAACTGCTGCTCGTTATTGGTCACCCGGTCGGCGGTTGCGCGCAGGCGGGTAAGGCCAAGGCTGGCAAACCCGGCCAGAAGCATCACCAGCGCCAGCACGGCGATCAGTGCGGCACCTTGTTCGCGGACGGGAAAAGCCGGTCGCATGGATTATGCCGCAACCAGAAATTTCAGCGTGGTGGACTGGCCATGCGCATCCAGCAAGGCGATTTCAACGGCGCGGGGCAGTTCGTCCGGCTTTTGCGGCCGCCATTGGCTGCGCCAGCCGGAATCGCTGGCGACACGGATACGGATGGCGCGCAAATCGCGCAATACTTCGACCGTGTCGCCGGGCAGGGTGCCGTCAACGGCCGGGAAAGTCTGTCGCAGCAGCCGTTTGCCATCAAAGCCCCAGGCGATTTTCTGCACCTGCGGGCGGATTCCGCCAACCCCGGCGCGCACGAATACAAAGCCGGCATGGGTCAGAGTGAATGCCGGCAGCACGGCGCCATCGGCGGCAAGGCTTGGGCGCTGGGCGGCCTGGCCGAGATCGGCGGCGAGAATGGCGCGCGCGGTTTCGATTGCCGCCAGATGTTGCAGCGCGCTGTCGGTTGCGGAAAAGCTGCGCGTCGATGTGACCGTCAGCGCCGTTGCAATGGAGGCAATGATTCCGAACAGCAGCACGGCGACCAGCATTTCCACCAGCGTGAAACCAGCATTGCGGCGCTGCGCCAGGGGTGGTTCAAGATGGCAGGATATCATTGTGCCGGCGCGCGGCCCCGGCCGCTTGGATTGCCGGTTTCCGGCCGGATTGCCTGTTTGGGGCGCAACAACTGGCGCTGTGCCAGCACCGGCCCATCCTCGGTCAGGCGGGTGGTGATGTCGATGGCGACGAAAT
>CAZIAA010000387.1:0-1660 GCA_964537365.1 uncultured Sandaracinobacter sp. | reverse complement strand
GCCGTCAACGCGCGGTGTGGCGGGGAGGCATGGCAGGGATTGGAGTGGTTTTCCTTGGAAAGCCTGTGACTGCCTCGAATGATGACAGCCCGGATGTCGTGCGGGCGCACGGCCTCATCATCGAGGATGCCGACGGCAAGCCGCGTATCATGATCGGCGCGCCCGTTCCCAATCTGACCGGGCGGCAACGCCGCGATACCTTCACCGGCATCCTGTATCTCGACGAAAACGGCCACGATCGGTTGACCTTCGGCAAAAAACCAGATCCGCAGACGGCCCAAGGCATTGTCGAACGCCGTGTCGGCGGCGTAGGAATTTTGCTGCATGACAAGGACGGCATCGAACGCGGTGCCTATGGCGTGCTCGACGACGATATCGCGCTACTGACGCTCGACTGGCCGCAAAGCGGAGAAGCGGTGGCGCTGAGTGCCAGCCCCTCCATGGCCGGCATGGGTCTGTTCTATCGCAGCGAGCCGGGGATTTATCGCGATGCCATCGGAATGTTCACTTTCGTGCAGGATGACCGCGTGCTGGCGAAAGTGACGGATGCGCGAGGAACCGAACGGATGATCCTGCGCGGGCAAGGCGTAGAGCAACCGGAATTTTCCCGGTTCGGTGAAAACGGAAACCAGCCATGAAACATTTTATCAGGGAAGGCGTAAAAACACCTTCCCTGCGGCTTCGATCATAATCTGATAATGGGCATTATGTTAAATTATCCATACCAGCGGGCGGGGAGGCCCATCAGTTTCAGCAGCAATGCGCCGCACAGGAAAATGCCGATCCATACCAACACCAACCGGATCACCAGTCCGGCTTCCATGCGTGCGAAGCGTCCCCACGAAAATGCCACCACCAGAACCAGCAGCAGCGACAGAAAAACCAGCGATGGCGTCATGCTATCCCTCCCAGATGCGACCATCATGCCCCGGTGAAACGCCGGACGGAAGTGCGGATTGCAATTCGTCATAATCCATCGACTGATCCATATGCGTCAGCCATGCCTCGGCGGGTGTTACGCGCGCGATCCATTCCAGCGTTTGCGCCAGATGGCTGTGGGTCGGATGCGGGCGATGGCGCAGCGCATCCACCACCCATAAATCCAGCCCCTCCAGCAAGGGCCAGCTTGTATCGGGAATCGCATTCACATCAGTGGAATAAGCGATAGCCTTGCCACCAGCTTCAAAGCGGAAACCCATGGAATGCACTGGCCCATGCTGCTGCCGAAACGGCCGCACGATAATATCGCCGAAACGCATTTCCGGTTCCAGCAGCCCGGCGGTCGCGGTAGGTGGATAGCCGGCGCGGCCAGCGAACACATAGGCGAAACGGTGCCGCAAGCCGGCGCGCGTATTGGTGTCCATATAGCAGGGAATCATCTGCCCGGTGGCATGAAACAACGCGCGCAGATCGTCGATTCCATGGGTGTGATCGGCGTGATCGTGGGTGTAAAGCACAGCCGACAACCAACTGATATCGGCGGCCAGCAACTGTTCGCGCAGGTCTGGCCCGGTATCGATCAGCAGCCGCGTGCTGCCATGCTCCACCAGCACGGAAACCCGCCGCCGCCGATTCTTCGGATTGGCGGGATCGCAGCGCCCCCAATCATTGCCGATGCGCGGCACACCGGACGATGTTCCGCTGCCGAGCATCACCAATC
>CAZIAA010000386.1:0-1667 GCA_964537365.1 uncultured Sandaracinobacter sp. | reverse complement strand
TGGCGATCATGTGCGGTGGCAGCGCCGCGGAATTCACCGCCGCTGAGCCTTTGCTCGCCTGCTATGGCAAGAGGATCGTGCACATCGGCCCGGCCGGGCATGGTCAGCTGGCCAAGATGTGCAATCAGATCGCCATTGCCGGTGTGGTGCAGAGCCTGTCGGAATCCATGCATTTCGCCATGAAGGCCGGGCTCGACACCGATGCCCTGCTGGCCGCCATCGGCCAGGGCGCCGCGCAAAGCTGGCAAATGGACAATCGCGCCCGCACCATGGTCGAAGGCAAATTCGATTTCGGCTTTGCCGTCGACCTCATGCGCAAGGATCTGGGGCTGGTTCTGGAAGAAGCCCGTCCGCTGGGCGCCAGCCTGCCAGTGATGGCGCTGGTGGACCAGTTCTACGCCGATGTGCAGCGCATGGGCGGCGGCCGCGACGATACCTCATCGCTGGTGCGACGGCTGAAGTGATCCGCTGCATTCTGGGCGCAGCGCTGCTGGTGCTGGCGTCGGCCGCGGCGGCACGGACTCTGATCGTCAACGCCAATGGCTATGACATCGGCAGTGATGGCCGGGTGCAGCATTTCACCGGCCTGTTCATTGATGACGATGGCAAGGTGATTGCCATCCTCGATCGGCGCAGCAAGGAACCCAGGCTTGAAAAGGGCGATTATCGGCTGGATGCCGGCGGGCGCACCTTGCTGCCAGGGCTGATCGACTCGCACATGCACCTCCTGCCTTTTGGTCTCTGGCTGCGCGAGCTTGATCTGAATTCCGTCCGCACGCCGGCGGCCATTGCCGATGCACTGCGCCGCCACGCCCGGGCGAACGCATCGCGGCGCTGGCTGAACGCACATGGCTGGCACCCCGATCCACAGCATCTGCCGATGGCCGCTGATCTCGATGCCATATTGTCCGACCGACCAGTGTGGATTCGTTCGGCGGATGGGCAAACGGGCTGGGCCAACTCAGCGGCAATTGCAGCATCCGGTGTTAGTGCTTCCACCCGGGCGCCGCGTGGCGGCCAGATCCTGCGCGATGCCGAGGGGCAGCCCAGCGGTATCTTTCGCGGCACGGCAATGGCGCTTGTTGCAAAGCATCAGCCCGCGCCCTCCGCCGGAGAAAGGGAGCTGGCGCTTGCCGCTGCATTGAAACGCCTGCCCGAACTGGGCGTCACTGGCGTGCACGACATGGGGGTGACTCCCGCGGACTGGGCGCTTTACCGCAGCTTTGGCGACCGCGACGCATTGCCCCTGCGCATTACCGCCTATGCCGATGGCGTTTCGGCGATGGAAGCCATTTCTCCCTTGCGGCCAACGGCCCGGCTCTATGGCGAAAGGTTGCAACTGCACGGAATCCTGTTTGTGGCTGATGGCGGATTCGCCGATTATGGCGCCTGGCTGCAACAGCCCTATGCCGATGCGCCGGATACAAAAGGGGCGCAATTGCTGGATGACGCCAAGGCAAAAAATCTGCTGAGCCGGGCCAATTTTCTCGGCTTTCAGGCGGCAGTCCATGCCTCGGGCGACGCCGCCATTGCCCAGATGCTGGACAGTTTCGCCGAAATTTCCCCGGCCTATGGGCATGGCTTTCGCAATCGGATCGAGCATGCCGCTCTGATCGCAGCGGCCGATGTCGGGCGTTTTGCGGAGTTGCATATCACGGCCTCGCTGC
>CAZIAA010000385.1:903-1672 GCA_964537365.1 uncultured Sandaracinobacter sp. | reverse complement strand
CGCCGCCAAGATCCTCCGGGCCGAGGAAAAGAAGGATGGCGCGCATTTTGCCCTGGATGCCGATCTTGCATCAACCGCCGGGCTGGAGCCGGCGGAACAGGCACTGGCCGGTCTGTTTCAGCCATCCACCGCTGGGCTGTCCTTGTCGGCACAGGTGGATGCGCGGTTGGCGCAAGAGGATTTTGCCGGCGCCATGGCGCATCTGGCGGGCTTGCGCGAACCGGTGGACTGCTTTTTCGAGAGCGTGAAGGTGAATGTCGACGATCCTGTGGTGCGGGCACGCCGGCTGGGGCTGCTGACGGGTGTGCGCGACGCCATGCACCGGGTGGCGGATTTTTCCAGAATCGAGGGATGAACATGCAAGAGCAGCTGATTGTACCGTTCGGGGGCGCTGCCACGGCGCCGGCTGGCCTGGGCAAGAATGAACTGGGCGGCAAGGGCGGCAATCTGGTCGAAATGGCGGCCATCGGCCTGCCGGTGCCGCCCGGCTTCGTCATCCCGACCACGCTTTGCCACCAGTATTACGACGCTGGCGGCCGCTTGCCGGATGCGCTGCTGCGGAAATTGGCCGAGGGTCTGGCTCATATCGAAGCCATTGTCGGCATGAAATTCGGTTCGGCCGACAATCCGCTGCTGGTGTCGGTGCGTTCGGGCGCGCGCGTTTCCATGCCGGGGATGATGGACACGGTGCTGAATCTGGGCCTCAACGATGCGACCGTCGAAGGGCTGGCGGCGCGTTCCGGCAATGCCCGTTTCGCCTGGGACAGTT
>CAZIAA010000385.1:0-893 GCA_964537365.1 uncultured Sandaracinobacter sp. | reverse complement strand
GCCGCCACGTGTGTGGGGCTTGCGGCTCGTTCGTTCTTTTCCCTTTTCGTTTCTTACAGTTATCGCCGCTTCATCCAGATGTATTCCGACGTGGTGCTGGGCATGGACAGCTATCTTTTCGAAGATGCGCTGGAGATCATGAAGGACGATCGCGGTGCGACGCTCGATACCGATCTGTCCGAAGACGCGCTGAAGGCGTTGGTCGGGCGTTATCGCGAAATCATTCGTGACCACCGCGGCGAGGATTTCCCGCAGGATCCGATGCAGCAGCTCGAAGGCGCTGTCGGTGCCGTGTTCGGGTCGTGGCGCTCCGATCGCGCTGTCGTTTATCGCCGCATGAACAACATCCCGGAAAGCTGGGGCACGGCGGTCACCGTGCAGGCGATGGTGTTCGGCAATATGGGCGACAGTTCGGCGACGGGCGTTGCCTTCACCCGCGACCCGTCGACTGGCGACCGGCGGATTTTCGGCGAATATCTGGTCAATGCCCAGGGCGAGGATGTGGTGGCGGGGATCCGCACGCCACACCATCTGACCCGGGACGCGCGCACCCGCGCCGGCACTGCCGCGCTGTCGATGGAAGAGGAAATGCCGCCGGTCTTTGCCCAGCTGAAGGAAATGTTCCAGCGTCTGGAAGGGCATTACCGCGATTGTCAGGATATCGAGTTCACCGTGCAGGAAGGGCGGCTGTGGCTGTTGCAGACCCGCAATGGCAAGCGCACCGCCCGCGCCGCGCTGAAAATGGCCTGCGATATGGTGGACGAAGAGCTGATCAGCCGCGACGAAGCGATATTGCGGGTTGATCCGGCGGTGCTCGATCAATTGCTGCACCCGACGCTGGACCCGAAGGCGCCGCGCGATGTGATTGCAGCCGGCCTGCCGGCCTCGCCCGG
>CAZIAA010000384.1:0-1683 GCA_964537365.1 uncultured Sandaracinobacter sp. | reverse complement strand
GGACTTGCCAAAATGGCGGAACGCCAGCCACAGTGCCCCCAGCGCGCCCAGCAGCGCGACGATGGCCAGCACCACCAGACGTGCATCCTGCAGCACCGGCAACAGCCGCTGAAACAGATTCGTTGCCCGGGTGTCGAGCGGCACCACCACATTGATCTGCCGGTCTTCGGAAGTTTCCCACAGCTTGCCGGAACGGTCCGTGGCCAGTTCGGCGGAAATTCGCAAAGTCAGCCGTTGCTGGCCGCCATGCACTGCCGTTACATCCCAGTCCCAGGCGATTTCGGGGCGCGACAACAGATCCTGACGCGCGGGCGTGCGCGCTTCCACCGTCAGTCCCGGCGAACGGGCAATCAGCTCCGCCCGCACATAGCGCGAGGTCTGGACGGTGAATTCCTCCGCAGCCCCCGGCAGGTTTTTCAGCGCTTCGGCGGGCGCGCGGGCGGCGGCATTGCGGGCGATCACGAAACGGATCGGCACGCTGTCGCCAAGCGAAATTTCAGCAGGGGCATTGAACCCGGCCAGCGCCGGCTTCAACTGCGCATAGGCAGCGCAGATGGCCGGAGGCAGGAGTTCGTTGTCGGCTTCGGGGCAGGGGGCGTTTGTTCCAGCGTCGGCGGCGTCCGCGTCGGTGCTGGCCGCCGCATCGGCGGAATCCACGGCGCTGGCGGCATCATCCGTCCAGCTGCTGTCGAAATCGACTGCATTGCCGGCCTCATCAAGCTCGGCATTTGAGGGATTTTCGCGCTGCCCGATGTCCGGGGACGGCTGCGGCGAAACTGTGGGCGACTCCCGTTTCCCGATGTCCGGGGTCAGTACCGCTCCACCACGGTCGGGCGCTGCGATGCGATAGGCCGGAAAGCCATAGAGCGCCAGCACCAGGACAACTCCGACAGCCGCGAGTGCGAATAACCAGTCTCTTGCTGCCATCTCCATGCCCCTGACAACAATGTCTTGTCAGCAGGTTTTAACAGAGATGCCCGCAGACTTCACTGCAAATCGCTGCAGAACATGCCGGCAGGCAACGCCCGGCAGCAGGCGTCAGGCGATGGCGCGGTCCATGTTCTTCCAATATTGTTCGCGCAGCTGTCGGCGCAGGATTTTCCCTGAAGGGTTGCGCGGCAGATCGGCAACGAAATCGACGCTTTTCGGCAGCTTGTAGCCGGCAATGCGCTGCCGCGCCCATGTCAGCACGTCTTCCGCGCTCGGCTGCGCGCCGGGCCTGGGCACGATCACGGCTTTCACTTCCTCGCCCCATTTTTCCGACGGAATGCCGATGACAGCGACATCGCTGACGCCGGGGCAGCCGCTGATGGCATTCTCGACTTCGGCCGGATAGACATTTTCGCCCCCCGAAACGATCATGTCCTTCATCCGGTCATGGACGTAAAGATAGCCATTTTCATCGGCATAGCCAGCGTCGCCAGTGTGCAGCCAGCCATTTTTCAGCAATTCCGCCGTGGCTTCCGGCCGCTTCCAGTAACCCGGGCAGATCATCTGTCCTTTAAGGACAATTTCGCCCACTTCATGCGGATCGGCGGTGCTGCCATCCGGGCGGGCAATACGCGCTTCCATGCCGGGCCAGGCTTTGCCGCAGGAACGCAGCAATTCCGGCTGGTGGTCGCCCGGCAGCAGCGCCGTGCCAGCGCCGCAGCTTTCGGTCATGCCGTAATATTGCGTGAACTG
>CAZIAA010000383.1:0-1688 GCA_964537365.1 uncultured Sandaracinobacter sp. | reverse complement strand
CCGAATGCAAATGGCGGCGGGTGTTAGCGCTTCAGTCCGGCCAGACCGCCAAAGCGCTTGTTGAACTTGGCCACCTGGCCCCGATCCGTCAGCCGCGCCGCGCCACCGGTCCAGGCCGGGTGCGTCTTGGGGTCGACATCCAGCACCAGCGTATCGCCTTCCTTGCCCCAGGTGGAGCGGGTTTCGAACAGGGTGCCGTCGGTCATCTGCACTTTGATCAGATGGTAATCGGGGTGAATGCCGGCTTTGGCCATTGCAGGCGCTCCTTCATTTTCTGTGCGGCTGGTTCCAACCAGCCTGTCGCGCGATTTCGCCCCGGCGCATAAAGACCACAGGCCGGAAAGGCAAGGCCCGTCGCGCAATTGCGCGACGGGCCCATGCCGGCCGTTGCCGCGCCGGAAATCCGGCAGGGCAGCGAATCAGGCCGGTGGATCGGCAATCATGGCAGTGAATTTCACTTGAGTCGCCACTTCGCCATCGACCAGCGCCCGGCCTTCGAACTTGCACACCCGCGCGCGTTTCTGCACGAACCAGGCTTCGAGGCGCAGCAGGCAGCCTGGCTCCACCGGCTTGCGGAATTTCGCTTCCTCGATGGCCATGAAATACACCAGCTTGCCAGAGCCGGCGAGGCCGAGCGACTGCACCGCAAGTATCCCCGCCGCCTGCGCCAGCGCTTCCACGATCAGTACCCCCGGCATGATCGGCCGGCCCGGAAAATGGCCCTGAAAAAAACCTTCGTTGAAGGTCACGGCCTTCAGCGCCACGATCCGTTCATCGGCGACCAGTTCTTCCACCCGGTCCACCAGCAACATCGGAAAGCGATGCGGCAGGGCTTGCAGGATTGCCGGAATGTCCATCTGTGTCATCGCCATGCCGCCGTGCGCCCGGAATCAGTTCTGGGCGGGCTGGGTGGTTTGCGCCGGCGGCTTGGTGGACACGCGCGGAGTCGATGTATTCAGACGCGAAATGACATCATTGGTGATGTCGATCGAAGCCGAATGCTGCAGCGTCGCACCTTCCTGCAGGGCAATGCTGGCGCCGCGTTCGCGCATGACGGTGGTGATGATCGGATTGGCGGCATCGGTGATCTGCTGCACGACAAAGGCGCGCGTGCGCTGCACGTCATTTTCGAGGCGGCCGATTTCCTGCTGCGCCTGTTGCTGCTTTTCCCCGAACGCCTTGGCGCGGCTTTCCAGCGCTGCACCTGCCAGCGTCTTGTCCGCCTGGCCCTTCTGGATCTGCTCGGCATCGGTCTGCAACTGGGTTTGCAGCGTGTTGGCGCGCGTTCTCAGGGTGTTGACCTTGGTCTGGATTTCAGTGCTCGCAGCCTTGCCAGCAGCGCTTTCGCCGATGACCTGGTCCATGTCGACAACGACGATCACCGCCGGCGAAAGCTTTTGGGCAACTGCCGGAGTCGTCGTCATCAGGCCCAGAACCAGAGCAGCAGTCGCGGTTTTCAGCAATCTTGTCATCAGAATTGTGTCCCTACATTGAATTGGAAGGTTTGCGGATCATCCCCTTCGACCTTGCGCAAAACCTTGGCGAAGTCGAAACGGAACGGCCCGAACGGCGAGTTCCAGGATACGCCGATGCCGATGGAAACCCGCGGCGAAGCAGAATTGCCATAGGCGAATTCCTTGAAGCCGGGCACGGTGTTGTAAATGATATTGCCGGCCTCGTCACGGACA
>CAZIAA010000382.1:0-1694 GCA_964537365.1 uncultured Sandaracinobacter sp. | reverse complement strand
GCCTGGCTGGAACAGCATTTGCGCGAATATCAGGGCAATGTCATTCTCGTCACCCACGACCGTTACTTCCTCGATAACGTGGTGAACTGGGTGCTTGAGCTTTATTTCGGCCGCGGCATTCCGTTCGAAGGCAATTATTCCGCCTGGCTGGAAGCCAAGGCGAAACGCATGGCGCAGGAAGAGCGCGAGGGCGAAGCCCGCTCCAAGGCGATCAACCGCGAGCTGGAGTGGATTCGCTCCAGCCCCAAGGCGCGGCAGGCAAAATCCAAGGCGCGGATTCGCGCCTTTGACGATCTCGTCGCCAAGCAGGATTCAACCCGCGCGTCGGAACGGCAGATTCTAATTCGCAATCCGGAACGTCTGGGTGCCAATGTCATCGAAGCGAAGAATCTGACCAAGGCCTATGGCGACAAATTGCTGTTTGAAAATCTGTCGTTCAACCTGCCGCCGGGAGGAATCGTCGGTGTCATCGGCCCCAATGGTGCTGGCAAGACCACATTGTTTCGAATCATCACTGGTCAGGAAACGCCTGATTCGGGTGAATTGAAGATCGGCGAAACCGTGCATCTGGGTTATGTCGACCAGTCGCGCGATGCGCTGAACGCCGGCAATAATGTCTGGGAGGAAATCTCCGACGGCAATGAGCGTTTCGTCTTTGGCAAGCAGGAAGTATCGTCGCGCGCCTATGTCGGCGCGTTCGGTTTCAAGGGCACCGACCAGCAAAAGAAAGTCGGGCAATTGTCGGGCGGCGAGCGCAACCGGGTGCATATCGCCAAGATGCTGAAGGAAGGCGGCAATGTGCTGCTGCTGGACGAGCCGACCAACGATCTGGACGTGGAAACCCTGCGCGCCCTCGAAGAAGCGCTGGACGATTTCGCCGGCTGCGCCGTGGTCATCAGCCACGACCGTTTCTTTCTCGACCGGCTGGCGACGCATATCCTGGCCTTTGAAGGCGACAGCCATGTCGAATGGTTCGAAGGCAATTTCGAAATGTATGAAGAGGACAAGCGCCGTCGCCTCGGGCCTGCGGCAGATCGTCCCCACCGCTTGCAGTACAAGCGCCTGACACGACAGTAAGGCGCGCCATGCGGCTGGCAATGGCCAGAGGCGCGATGGTCGCAGGATCGGCAGGCCGGAGGAGCGGGTGGACGGCAGTCTTGAAGCGCAGGTGAAGACACGCGACCGGGAACGCTGGCTGTCGGTGCAATGGGCGCCGGCGGCGCTGCGTCCGGCGCTGCTGGCGGTGCATGCGCTGGATCTGGAACTGCAGCATGTCGTGACGCAGGCGCGCGAACTGATGCTGGCGGAAATCCGCCTGGCCTGGTGGCGCGAACAGCTGGAAGCGCTGGCCGGGGGGGCGCAGGCGCCGGCCGAACCATTGTTGCAGGCACTGGTGGAAAATGTTGCCGCGCGGGGCGTGGATCTGGCTGCGCTCGCTGGCCTCGAAAGCGGTTTTCAGCCTCTGCTGGGGAATCGCGAACTGCAGGCGCTGGATCTGGCCGAAGCTCGGGGCCGGCCGCTGTTCGAAGCGCTGCTGCTGCTGCTGCGCGGGCGGGCGGCAACGGATGGTGAAAGGCGCGCGGCGGCAACGGCTGGCACGCGCTGGGCTTTGGCCTGTCTGTGGCGTGGCGGCTGGGGGCGGGTCGATGACCGGCTGCGGCATTTGTCACCACCGGCATTTCCACCACGCCCGA
>CAZIAA010000381.1:0-1725 GCA_964537365.1 uncultured Sandaracinobacter sp. | reverse complement strand
GTGATGCGATTGGCAGAGACAGTCATGACCCGGCCGAAATCTTCGGGCCTCGATCCTTGCGTCTGGGTCGAGGCACCGAGGACATTCAGCAGATGGCCAAATGTATCGACATCCGCGAGGCGCGGCAGATTGCGCAAGGTCAGCGGCTCGTCCGTCAGCAGCGCCGCCGGCAGCAGCGCCAGCGCGGCATTTTTTGCCCCCGAGATGGTCAGCCTGCCCTGCAGGCGGCGACCACCGGAAATCCGTATCTGGTCCATGGGGGCATGCACTTAACGAGGAAATTACGGCAATGCGAGTGGAAAGGGCGAACAGGACATGATGGAATTGTGGCACTGTATCAATGCACGATCGTTCCGGGCGTTGTGGATGCTGGAGGAAATGCAGCTGCCCTATCGGCTGCACCGCCTGCCATTCCCGCCACGCCAGCGCGCGCCGCAATATCTGGCGATCAATCCGCTTGGCACCATTCCCTATTTCACCGACGGCGATCAGGTGCTGACCGAAAGCAGCGGCATCCTGCATTACCTGACCGCGCGCCATGGCCCGACCGACCTCGCCGTCACTCCTGAGGAAGCCGAATTCGGGCTGTATGTGAATTATCTGTTTCAGTCGGATGCGACCTTCACTTTTCCGCAAACGCTGGTGCTGCGCTATCGCCATCTGGAGCCCAAAGACAGACGCCTGCCGGAAGTGGCCGACAGCTATGCCCGCTGGTTTCTCGGGCGGATGAAGTGGGTCGAACGCCATCTGGCGGATGGGCGGCCCTGGCTGGTGGCCGGGCGCTTTACTGCGGCCGATATCGCCGTCGGCTATGCCTGCCTGCTGGCGGGGACTCTGAAACTGGCGGACGAACTCGGGCCGCATACCCGGGACTGGTGGGCACGCTGCCAGCAGCGGCCCGGCTTCGCCCGCGCGGACCAGGCACAAAAGGCACCGGACTGAACGCCAGTCGGGGCGCAATGCTGGTTACGGCCCGTGCCCCGAAGGCCGCATTGCAGTGCGATTGTGGTTAAAGCCTCCGGATGTTGCCACAATCAGTGCCATAATGGTGGCATTGCAGATAAAGATTCCCGAAACAGCAGGTGACTGCGTTTCCAGCAGGATTCTGACTTAGCTGAAAAAACAGCAATATCCCTGAATCCGGATTCACCCATTAATCCATTACCAGGCCGACATCTTTTGCCGTTCCCTTTTCGCGATGCTGCCCATTCCCGGCGCGCATTTTCCGGATCGGAGAAACTAGGCCATGGACAAAAAGCCCGTTACTGTTTTTGCGTCAGCCCTATTCGCGTCAACTATCCTGGCGTCGTTCCTGTCGGCAACGCCGGCTGTCGCCCAGAATCGTGTTTTCTATGTCGACCATCAACTGGGCAGTGATTCCGCGGATGGCCTGTCCCCGGCAACGGCCTGGAAGCATGCGCCGGGCGATTCACGCGCACCGGCCAAGATCTATCGTCTGGAATTGCAGGCCGGTGATCAGGTGCGTTTTCGCGGTGGGGTGCGCTATCGCGGCTCGATCACGCCGCGAACGCATGGAACCAAGGAAAATCCGGTCGTGTTCGATGGCTCTTCCTGGGGAGCTATGCGCGCGATTTTCGACGGCAGCGATCCGCTGACGGGCGTGCGCCGCTGCCAGTCGGCAGCGGACTGCCTGGGCAATCCCAACTGGAAATATCTGTGGCGCGCCAATTTTCCGGCCAATCGCCAATGGACCGACTATCTGTT
>CAZIAA010000380.1:0-1726 GCA_964537365.1 uncultured Sandaracinobacter sp. | reverse complement strand
CATTTACTGCAACATGAGCCGCCCCCCCGCAACACCGGCTGGCGTCTATCTGTTGCGCTGCTCGCTGTCGGCCGCGCACACTCCCGCCGATGTCACCGAAATCATTGCCCGTTTTGTCGCCGCGCGCGCCGGTCTGGACGCCGGAAGCGCTTGACAAGCAGGGCGGAAACTGGCCCGCTGCGCTGACCCTGACAGGAAAGCGCCATCATGATCGTGCCTGTGCCTTTTCCCTATCCCTATGCCGGTCTTGCCACGGCGCTGGTAATATTCATCTTCATCTGGACCGGCTTTGTCGTCGGCCGCGCGCGCAAGCAATATGATATCCAGCCGCCGGCAACAGAGGGCCCGGATGGTTTCAACCGCGCCTGGCGCGCGCATCAGAACACTTTCGAAGCCCTGCCACAGATCATTGCGGCGCTGTGGTTGTTCGCAATCGCCATTTCCGATGTCTGGGCCGCCATCCTGACCATCATCTGGGCGGTGGGCCGCATTCTCTATGTGCGCGGCTATTGTGCGGCGGCCGAAAAACGCCTGCCCGGCTTTGCCCTGTCGTCGCTGGCGCTGCTGGCATTGCTGCTGGGCGCGACAGGCCGGATAATCTTTCAGTTGCTGGCCTGAACCCGCCGTAACAGGCGATTGCGAATTGCCGCGATCGCACCCATATGGGGCGCATGGCAACAAACGACCCCCTGACACGACCTGTTCTCGCACTTCGCGACATCGTGGTCTTTCCGCATATGATCGTGCCACTTTTTGTTGGCCGGGAAAAATCCGTGAAGGCGCTGGAAGCTGCCATGGAAGCGGATAAATCCATCTTCCTGCTGTCGCAGAAGGATGCCGCCGACGAGGATCCGGCCGCCGATGGCCTGTATGAAATCGGCGCCCTCGCCAGCGTGCTGCAATTGCTGAAACTGCCGGATGGCACCGTCAAGGTGCTGGTGGAAGGCCATCAGCGCGGCCGCTGCACTGCAATTTCCGATGCCGATGGCTATTTGTCGGCGACGGTCGAGCCGCTGCAGGACGATCCGCTAGAAGGCCCCGAATCGGAGGCCCTGCTGGGTTCCGCGCGCAAACAGTTCGAAGCCTATCTGAAATCCGCGCGCCGCGATGCCGGTGAAGCCATCACCCAGATCAACGAGATCGAGGATCCGGGCCGTTTCGCCGATTCCGTTGCCGCCAATCTCAATCTGAAGGTGGTCGACAAGCAGAAGCTGCTGGAAGAGACCAATATCGCCAAGCGTCTGGAACTGGTGTTCGGCTTCATGGAAGGCGAAATCGGCCTGATGCAGGTCGAGCGCAAGATCAAGAGCCGGGTCAAGCGCCAGATGGAAAAGACCCAGCGCGAATATTATCTGAACGAACAGCTGAAGGCGATCCAGCGCGAGCTTGGCAGCGATGATGGCGACGACGGCGATGATATCGCCGAATATGAAGCCAGGATTCAGGAAACCAGGCTGAGCAAGGAAGCGCGGGACAAGGCGCTTGCCGAAGTGAAGAAGCTGCGCGCCATGAGCCCGATGTCGGCGGAGGCGACCGTCATCCGCAACTGGCTGGACGTGCTGCTGGGGCTGCCCTGGGGCAAGAAATCCCGCATCAAGCGCGACATCGTGCAGGCACAAAAGGTGCTGGATGCCGACCATTTCGCCCTCGACAAGGTGAAAGAGCGCATCATCGAATATCTGGCGGTGCAGGCGCGCACCAACAAGCTGAAGGGGCCGATCCTGTG
>CAZIAA010000379.1:0-1738 GCA_964537365.1 uncultured Sandaracinobacter sp. | reverse complement strand
GGATGCTTCTTGGCGTAGTCCACCAGTTCCTGAATCGATTTGGCCGGCAGTTCGGGGTGGACGTACAGGACATTGGGCGCTACGGCGCCCATTGCCACAGGGGAGAGTGCGGCCGGGTCGAACGGCAGGGAGTCCATCAGGATCTGATTGGTGATGAAGCCGGTGCTGGTGAACAGCAGGGTGTGGCCGTCGGGTTTGGCGCGGGCCACCTGGGCGGTGCCGATGGTGGTGCCACCGCCGCCCCTGTTTTCAACGACGACGGTTTGCTTCCATTTGTCGGACAGGATGGCGGCCAGTTGCCGGACCAGGCCGTCGGTCAGCCCGCCGGGCGGATAAGGCACGATAATTTGCACCGTCCGGTCCGGAAAGTCGGCGGCCTGTGCCGGTAAAGCCAGACCTGTTAACAGGGCGGTGGCCACCGCCAGCCGGTACAGAATCGAAAATCGTGAACCGGCGCGAGCCTTGCCCGTGGTGCGTGTCATGGATTTGTCTCCTTGATTGACGAGGTGTCAGCAGTGGCAGCGCGATTCCCTTGCCGAGATAATGCGCTACCGCCTAAATGGTTTACTTTTTCAACTATATTGAGGCATATGGTTGAATATGTCAACAAAATTGACGGTGCTTTATCGGTGGGTGTGACGGGTGTGCGATGGGTGTGATGTAGCGGGCAGGCCGGCGCGAGCGCGCGCCTGCCGTGCTGTTGGTGGCGATACAGGCGGCGGGCTTGCCGCTGTGGCTCCTTAAGCGGTTTGCCAGAACGAATCGTAATTGGGTGGGCGCTGCTCCAGGAAGGCCGTGAAGCCCTCTTGCCATTCTTCAGGCCGCATGTGGCCGAGGAGCGCATGTACAGCCTGCCAGTCGCATGGGTCGGTTCGGCCCAGTGTGCGCTTGACGGCGGCGATGGCCGCCGGCGGCGCCTGGATGATTTCCTGTGCGGTTTGTATGGCCGTTTGCCGCAGCTCGTCGGCCGGTACCAGGCGATTCACCAGTCCGATGGAAAGCGCTTCGTCGGCCTCTAGACGGTGGCGGGTGAGAATCAGCTCCTGTGCTTTGCGGCGGCCCACAATTTCGGGCAGACGCACCAGCGCCGTGCGGGGCAATACCCCCAGCCCCAGCTCCGGCAGAGCGAAGCGCGCCCGCTCTGAAGCCAGCACAAGATCGGCGGCCAGCGTCAGCTCCATTCCACCGCCGAGCGCCAGACCGTTGACGGCGGCGATGACGGGGCGGGGGTCGTCGATCAGGGCGCGGAATAAATTCATGGGTGCGTTGGCTGGCGGCTCTTGTTTGGGGTCGAGCAGACTGCCCTTGCGCAGTTCACGGATATCCGCGCCGGCGCAAAAATGCCGCGCGCCCGAGATGATGACGAGCGCACGTGCGCCTTCGGCGCGGCTAAGCACAAGGGCTGCCAGCAAAGCCTCGACCTGTGGTGGAGATAAGGCGTTATGCCTGGCGTCGTCGCACATCGTGAGAACGCCGACATGTCCTTCCAGATCGAAAGATACTCTTTCACTGCTCATCAGAATCTCCGCTTAGTGGAGGTTGTGGCGCATAAGGGACGGCATTGCGGCCTGCCCGCCAGATGGCGCGGGCTGCGGGTGTCGTTTTTTCTTCCAGCACATGAGCGGACAGGCCGGCTGCGCGGGCGACGACAGAGAAGCAGCGTATCGCTTGAACAGGCAGGCCGATGTCCAGCAGCAGGGCGCCTATGGCGCCGGTGGCGTTGATGGTGACATGTTTG
>CAZIAA010000378.1:0-1744 GCA_964537365.1 uncultured Sandaracinobacter sp. | reverse complement strand
GGTCGGGCCGATCATCATGATGGGGCGGCGGGTGCGCACATTGTCGCGCAGCAGTCTTGACCGGCTAGCGGATGTCGGCGCGCTGGTGTCCGAGCTGTTGCGCGGAATCAAGGTGGTGCAGTCCTTTTCCGCCGAAGCGCGCGAAGCGAAGCGCTTTGATGGTACAGTGGAATGGGCATTCGCCATTGCCAAAACACGCATATTGGTGCGGTCGCTGATGACGGCCGTGGTCATCACGCTGGTGTTTGGCGCCATTACCCTGGTGCTGTGGGAAGGCGCCAATGACGTAATCGCCGGCCGCATGAGCGGCGGCACCATCACCGCCTTTGTGCTGGCAGCGGCGCTGGTTGCCGGTGCGCTGGGCGCACTGACCGAGGTTTACGGCGATTTCATGCGCGCGGCCGGGGCGTCTTCGCGCATGCGCGGGTTACTGGCAGAGCAATCCATCATTCGCGCGCCGGCCGCGCCCGTGCCGCTGCCGGAGCCGCCCGCCGGACGGCTGGAATTCCGTTCCGCCAGCTTTTTCTACCCCAGCCGTAGCGATCTTGCGGCAATTCAGGATTTTACCCTGTCGGTGGCGCCAGGGGAAAGGGTGGCGATCGTCGGGCCTTCGGGCGCCGGGAAAACGACGTTGTTTCAACTGGTCGAACGATTCTACGACCCGACGCATGGCAGCGTGCATCTGGATGGCGTGGATTTGCGCCAGGCTGACCCGGAGGCAATCCGGTCGCGCATCGCCGTGGTGCCGCAGGATGCCGTGCTGTTCATGGGCACGGTGCGCTCCAACATTGCCTATGGCCGGCCGGATGCCAGCGACACGGACATCTGGGCCGCTGCCGAAGCCGCCAATGCCGCTGGTTTTATCCGTGCCCTGCCGCAGGGGCTGGAGACGGAAATGGGCGAGGGCGGCGGCCAGTTTTCCGGCGGTCAGCGTCAACGCATCGCCATTGCCCGGGCATTGTTGAAAGATGCGCCGATCCTGTTGCTGGATGAAGCCACCAGTGCGCTCGATGCCGAAAGCGAGGCTGCCGTGCAGGAAGCGCTGGAACGGTTGATGTGCGGGCGTACCAGTCTGGTGATCGCGCACCGGCTGGCGACCGTGAAGAATGCCGACCGCATTGTCGTCATGGAACAGGGCCGCATTGTCGAAGTCGGCACCCATGCCGATCTGCTGGCCAATGCCGGCCTTTATGCCCGGCTGGCGGATCTGCAGGCAGTCGGCCCGGACATTGCCCCGGATGCGCGCCCGCTGGGCCAATCGCGCGTGCTGAATTGACCCGGCTGATTGACGGACTGTAGCGGCTGGAGCTTCACTATGGGCGCCGCCGGCTATTTTTCGTGAAGTCCAGGACCGGTTGCCATTCC
Organism: uncultured Sandaracinobacter sp.; assembly: GCA_964537365.1. Classification (GTDB taxonomy): domain Bacteria; phylum Pseudomonadota; class Alphaproteobacteria; order Sphingomonadales; family Sphingomonadaceae; genus Sandaracinobacteroides. The sequence continues at coordinate 379 of CAZIAA010000378.1, read as the reverse complement.
TTGTAGCCGGATTGTGCTGGCGTCGAGGTGAGCGAAGCTAGCGAAGTGGCTGGTGCGGTGGTCACAGCGGGTGGCGACGCGGCGCCAGTTTTTCAGGCGGCCGAACATGATTTCGATACGGTTACGGTGCCTGTAACCACAGCGTCTCGCGTAGGGATGCAGTGCGCCATGCGGTGTAACTATCAGGCGCAAGGGCAGATGCAATCGGTTACGATCGGCTGCACCATTTCATCGGGGCTGGCCTGTGGGACAGCGCGCCGCTGGAAGCGACTTTGTGGCAGCAGGCCGACGCGTTGGTCGGCGGTGCCAGGGCCTGGCTGATCGTCGACGACACCGCGCTGCCGAAGAAGGGCAAAGCTTCCGTCGGCGTCGCGCCCCA
>CAZIAA010000377.1:0-1749 GCA_964537365.1 uncultured Sandaracinobacter sp. | reverse complement strand
GCAACTGGATCAGGCCGTTGCGGCCGAGCTGCCCGCGCTCAAGCTGGAACATGCGCGCTTCCGCACCCGGATCACGCCGGCGCCACTATCCGCGCATGGCCGCGACAAGGTCACTTTCGAAGTGGCGACCAATAACGCTTCCGATTTCGGGCCCTTGCTGGATATTGCCTCGGGCGGGGAACTCAGCCGCTTCATTCTGGCGCTGAAAGTGGCGCTGGCGCGCACCGGCACGGCGGGAACGCTGGTATTTGACGAAATCGACCATGGTGTCGGCGGCGCCACCGCCAGCGCCATCGGCAGCCGCCTCGCACGCGTGGCCGGCACCGCGCAGGTGCTGGTGGTGACGCACAGCCCGCAGGTGGCGGCGGCGGCCATGCATCAGTTCCACATCGCCAAGCCCGATGGGCACACCGAAGTGCGGCTGCTGGACCATGCCGGCCGCAGTCTGGAAATCGCCCGCATGCTGTCGGGCGCGCGAATCACCAGCGAAGCCCGCGCCCAGGCGGAAAAATTATTGTCTGCTTCTGCCGGCTGATGCCGGCAGCGCCCGCGCAAGCACAGGGCGCTGCCGCAGGATCACATCGGGCTTATTTGCCGGTGAACTTCGCCGGGCGCTTTTCCAGAAAAGCCCGCACGCCTTCGCCAAAATCGTCGGTGCGGCCGGCAATCAGCTGGTGCCGCCGTTCGACCATCAGGCCTTCGGTCAGAGTCTTGTCCATGCATTCACGAATGCCGGCGCGAATGAGCGTCAGCGCCCTGGTCGGCCCGGCGGCAAGCTTGCGGGCAATTTCGCCGGCGTGCGGCAGCAGCTGGTCATCTTCGACGACTTCCGACACCAGCCCCCATTCCAGCGCCTGATCGGCGGGAACGCGTTCGCCCAGCATCATCATGCGCGCCGCACGGGCGCGGCCGATCATGCGCGGCAGCAGCCAGGTCGAGCCGACGTCCGGCACCAGACCGATATTCACGAATGCCTGCAGGAAATAGGCGGATCTGGCGGCAATGATGATATCGCCGGCAATGGCAATGGAGCAGCCGGCCCCGGCCGCTGGCCCGTTGACTGCGGTCACCACCGGCACCGGCAGCGCGAACAGACGCTCCAGCAGGACGTTGAAATGCGTTTCCAGAACCTTGCCGGCATCCGCCGGGCCGCGTGGCCGGCCGGATTTCTTGCTGTCCCCGCCACCATCGGCGGCACCGCCGCCGCTCAGATCGGCGCCGGAGGAAAAGCCGCGCCCGGCGCCGGTCAGCAACAGGCAGCGCGCGCTCGACAGACCGTCGCGGATTCCGTCCACGGCTTCGATCATTTCCGCAATGACGCCGGTGTGCAGGCTGTTCAGGCGCTCCGGACGATTGATGGTGAGCGTCGCCACATTATCGGCTTCTTCCCACAGGATATGCTCATAACTCATTGCGATGCTCCCAGTTCTGCTTCGGTTGAAATTCTGCATGTGTGCGGCGTTCATGCGAATTGTCGCAACCGCCTGTCAACAACATTGTCGGCGCAATCCGCCGCGCGCCTGCACCAAACGGGGGCCGGCGCCGCGCTCAGGTCCGGCCGCTGGCACCGACCAGCAGGAACGCAGGAATTTCCTGATCGCCAAAACCGGGGAAATTTTCGCTATCGGCGTCGGGGCGGGTGCGGCTGCCGCTGCCGCGCGCCGGCTTGTCAGCCTTTGTCGCCGGCAGTGGCGCAGACGCCTTCTGTTTTGGCGCGGCAGTGGCTGCGGATTGCGCCGGCGGCCGTTC
>CAZIAA010000376.1:0-1769 GCA_964537365.1 uncultured Sandaracinobacter sp. | reverse complement strand
GCCGGCGATGGCACCAGAAAGCGCGCCGGGTGCACGAACGCCCAGAGTTCCAGCAGATCGAATCCGCTCAGCTCCGCCAGCCCGATTCGCGCCGCCGTTTGCGGCGCGTTCAACAGCAGATGCGGCGTTTCTGCCGCGTGGCGCAGGGCTTCGGAGCGCGATATGGCATGGGTTTTGCCGCTGCTGTCGGCGCGCCAGATCCCGGCATGACTTGCGACGATCGCTGGAATTGGCAAAGGAACGCCCATGTTCACAGGAATTGGAAACCTTTCGCGTGGCGAAGTGCAAGCTTTGCGCACAGAAGCCGAATCAAGCAAGGCCTGGCCGTTCGAGGAAGCGCGCAAATTGCTGAAGCGCCATGGCCGGGGTTTTCCCGAAGCCGGGGTGCTGTTCGAAACCGGCTATGGCCCGTCCGGCCTGCCGCATATCGGCACATTCGGCGAAGTCGTGCGCACGACCATGGTGCGCCGCGCCTTCGAATTGCTGGCGCCGGGCGTGCCGACGCGATTGATTGCCTTTTCCGACGATATGGACGGCATGCGCAAGGTGCCGCCCAACCTGCCCAATCAGCAATTGCTGCAGGGCGCACTCGATCTGCCGCTGACGCGGGTGCCCGACCCCTTTGGCACGCACGAAAGTTTCGGTGCCCACAACAATGCCCAGCTGCGCTCTTTCCTCGATCAGTTCGGCTTCGATTATGAATTCCTGTCGGCAACCGACTGTTACCAGTCCGGCCGGTTTGACGACATGCTGTTGCGGGTATTGCACAATTTCGATGCCGTGATGGCGGCGGTGCTGCCGACTTTGCGCGCCGAACGACAGGCGACCTATGCGCCATTTCTGCCGGTGTCGCCGATCACCGGCAAGGTGCTGCAGGTGCCGATCGTGGCGCGCGATGTCGGCGCCGGCACCATCAGCTATGTCGAACCGGAAACTGGCGCGGAAATGTCGGTGCCGGTGACGGGCGGACAGTGCAAGCTGCAATGGAAGGTCGACTGGGCGATGCGCTGGGCGGCGCTCGGTGTCGATTATGAAATGGCCGGCAAGGATCTGATCGATTCGGTGAAATTGTCGTCGAAGATCGTGCGCATATTGGGGGCGCGGCCGCCGGAAGGGTTCAATTACGAATTGTTTCTGGACGAGACCGGCAGCAAGATTTCCAAGACCCGCGGCAATGGCGTCACGGTCGAGGAATGGCTGCGCTATGCGCCGCCGGAAAGCCTGGCATTCTATATGTATCCGCAGCCGCGCGCTGCGAAAAAGCTGCATCTGGGCGTCATTCCTCGCGCCATGGATGAATATTTCCGCTTCGTCGAAGCCTATCCGGCACAATCAACCAAGGAAAAGCTCGGCAATCCGGCCTTTCATGTGCATGGCGGGCCGCCACCACCCTATGCGCCGCCGGTCAGTTTTGCGCTGCTGCTCAATCTGGTGGCGGTGTCGGGGGCGACGGATGCCGCCATGCTGGGCGAATTCCTCCGCCGCTATGCCCCGGATTGCGACCCGGAAGGTGATCAGTTTCTGGCGCGGATGATGGAATCGGCGCTGAATTTCCACCACGACCATGTGGCGCCGACCTTGCAGCGGCGCGCGCCGGTCGGCGTCGAAGTGGCGGCCTTGCGGGAATTGCACGACTGGCTGCGCAGCAATCCTGATGCCGATGGCGAGGATATCCAGACCGAAGTCTATGAAATCGGCAAAAGACATGCATTCCCGTCTCTGCGCGACTGGTTCAGGGCGCTGTATGAAATCCTGCTGGGGTCGGCGGA
>CAZIAA010000375.1:0-1771 GCA_964537365.1 uncultured Sandaracinobacter sp. | reverse complement strand
TTCTGACCGGCGACATCTTCAACCTGTTCGTGTTTTTCGAAGTGCTGCTGGCGGCCTCCTACGGCCTCGCCTTGCATGGCGGTGGCGAGCTGCGGCTGCGCGTCGGCCTGCATTACATCACCATCAACATTGCCGCATCGCTGCTGCTGCTGGTGGGAATCGCTCTGCTCTATGGCGTGACCGGGTCGCTCAATCTGGCCGAAATCGCAGTGCGGATTCCAGCCATCGCCAGCACCGATCTGGTGCTGTTCGAAGCCGGCATGGCCAGCCTCGGTATCGCCTTTCTGGTCAAGTCGGGAATCTGGCCGCTGGGCTTCTGGCTGTCGCGCACCTATGCGGCCGCAGTGCCGCCGGTGGCCGCGGTGTTCGCCATTCTGACCAAGGTCGGGGTGTATATCATCCTGCGTCTGGATTCGCTATTTTTCGGCGATGCCGCATTGCCATCCGGCGGTTTTGCCAACAACTGGCTGGTCTGGGCCGGCTGTATCAACATTGCATTCGGAATGCTCAGCATCCTGTCGACCCGGCGGCTGTCGCGGGTGGCCGGGCATTATCTGATGGTGTCTTCGGGCACCCTGCTCGCTGGCATCGGCATTGGCGGCCCGGCCCTGGTCGCAGCGCTGCTGTTCTATCTGGTCAGCGCCACATTGGCTGTCGGCGCCTTCTATCTGCTGACGGAGCTGGTCCGCCGCAACCGCTTTGGCGACGAGGAGTCCGACCTGACCGAACCGGTCTTTGCCGATGAGGATATTGCCGCCATCGCCGAGAAGGAAGATGAAACCGGAATCGTCATCCCCGGCACCATCGCGCTTCTGGGCGTCGGCTTCATTTTCTGCACCTTGTTGCTGTCCGGACTGCCGCCGCTTTCGGGCTTTATTGCCAAATTCGCAATCATCGACGCCCTGCTTGGTGGCGCGACCATCGCGACTTCGGCCTGGGTTCTGATCACTCTTATCATCCTTGCGGGTCTGGCAACGCTGGTCGCCCTGACCCGGGCCGGCATTGACCTTTTGTGGACGCCCGAGGAAACTGTGCTGATGACTAGACTGCGACTTGCGGAAGTGGCGCCGATCGCGCTGCTGCTGGCGCTGTGTGCGACACTGATGGTGTTCGCCGGCCCCGCCTATGTCTATCTGGAAGGCGCCGCCGCTGCCCTGGCCGAGCGCACCCCTTATGTCGAAGCGGTGCTGGGCGCCGGCACATTGGCGATGGCGCCATGAAACAGCTTTTGCACCAGCTGCTGCCTTTTCCGCTGCTATCGGCGGCGCTGCTCGGCATGTGGATATTGCTGGCCGGCTTTTCGCCAACGACTCTTTTGCTGGGCGCCATTGTCGCCATTCTGGTGGCGCAATCCATGCACGTGCTGGGCGTCGAAGGCCCGAAGCTGCGCCTCGGCTGGCCATTGCTGAAACTGGCCGGCATGGTCTTTGCCGATATCGTGCGGTCCAATATTGCAGTGGCGCGCATCGTGTTGCTGAACCCGCCCAACCGCTATGCCGGCTTCATCCGGCTGCCGACCGAACTGCGCGACCGCACGGCACTGGCGGCGATGGCGGCCATCATCACGTCCACCCCCGGCACCATCTGGGTCCACCACGACCGAGAGCAGCACATCATCCTCATCCATGTGCTCGATCTGGTCGATGAAGCGCACTGGATTACATTGCTCAAAACCCGCTATGAAAAACTGTTGCTGGAGATTTTCGAATGAACGCGCTTGCCCTCGCTCTTTCAGCCGCACAGACCATGCTGGCGCTGGCGGGCGTCTGCG
>CAZIAA010000374.1:0-1771 GCA_964537365.1 uncultured Sandaracinobacter sp. | reverse complement strand
GGACTTTCCTTTCCCGGCGCACTGGCAAACCGCCACACAGCATGTGCGCCACATCTTCACCCATCTGGAACTGCATCTGCAGGTGGCGGCAACACGGATCGACAGCCGCCCCGAACAGCTGCATTCCGAACCGCTTATCTGGGTGGCGCGCAGTGAAGTGCTCGACGCCGGCCTTCCCACGTTATATCTGCGGGCAGCAAAGCTTGCCCTTCAAATGGAGCCGATGGCCAAATGACAGACAGTGCCAACTGGATGGGATTCACGGGTTCGCCGCTCGATCGCGCCGACCCGCTGCGCAGCGATCCGGCCGCGGTTCAGGCCGCGCGCCTGAATCCGATGGCGCGCTATCTCATTCTGGAAGACCTGAAACCGCTGATGACCGAAGACGGTCAGGATCTGTATTGGGCGCGGCGCAGCGAAGCCCCGCAGGGCACCAGCGTTTTCCTCGGCGTCGCCCCCGATGGCAGCCCGCGTTTCGCAGTCGATGGCAAGGCCGATGACGACATTCCCGCCAAAGCTACCGACGCGCGCGCGGCTGGCGCCACCTTGGGCGACGGGCGGGCGGAAATCGTCGCACAGGCGCGCTCGCTTCTGGACTGGCACCGCCGGCATGGCTTTTGCGCCAGCTGTGGCGCCCCGACCACGGTGGTCAAAGGCGGCTACAGCCGGCTTTGCGAAGGCTGTGGCGTCGAACATTTTCCCCGTATCGATCCAGTGGTCATCATGGTGCCGGAACGCAATGACCGCATTCTGCTCGGGCGCGGGGCGAATTTTCCCAATGGCTTTTTTTCCGCATTCGCGGGCTTTGTCGAGCCGGGCGAATCGATCGAGGAGGCCGTTGCCCGCGAGCTTTATGAAGAGGCCGGAATCGCGGTTTCCAACATCCGTTTCGGCGCCAGCCAGCCCTGGCCTTTTCCGTGCAGCCTGATGCTCGGCGCCTTTGCCAGCGCCCACAGCGATGAATTCCACCTCGACGAAAAGGAAATCGCCGAAGCGCGCTGGATCACCCGCGCGGAGGCCCGTGCCGCATTGCAGGGCGAAACCGAATGGAAAGTGCCGCCACCGCTGGCAATCGCCCACTGGCTGATCGCCACCTGGGCGGCGAACGGCGACGACTGACTCCTATCCTTTCATTGCCCCCGCCCCCGGCGCGGGCAGCAGGACGGGATTGCACCCCTCGGCACCGCCTTCGCCGCTGGCGTCCACCAACTCCAGCCGTGGTGGACTGCGATCCAGCAGCCGGGCGGCATCTTCGGCCGACATCGGCCGGCCGAAATAATAGCCCTGCATCTGTTCACAGCCCAGGCTGCGCATGATTTCCACTTCGGCGCGGGTTTCCGTGCCTTCGGCAATGGTGTGCATGCCCAGCCGCGCCGCCAGCGCCACAATGGCCTGGATGATGGCCACGGATTCGCTGTTCACCAGCGAACAGCCACTGACGAAACTGCGGTCGATCTTGATGCGCCGGAATGCAATTTTCTGCAGATAGCCCAGCGACGAATATCCCGTGCCGAAATCATCCAGCGCAAAACCGACCCCCAGCGCACTGAGCTGGTTCAGGATTTCGATGGTCTGCGGCCGCTGATCCAGAAACAGACCTTCGGTCAGTTCCATTTCCAGCCGCGACGGGTGCAGATTCCAGCGCTGCAATGTGCGCCGCACGACATTGACGAAATCCGCATCTTCGAACTGCTTGGGCGACACATTGACCGCACAGCGGATCTGTCGCGGCCAGCTGACGGCGACACGGCAAGCCTCGTTCAGCACCCAG
>CAZIAA010000373.1:0-1775 GCA_964537365.1 uncultured Sandaracinobacter sp. | reverse complement strand
GCACCTTCTTTGCGCTTTATGGCATCGGCAACAGCGTGCGCCTGCTGGAGGATGCCTTGCGCGACATTCCGTCCGTGGCATGACGGGACAACCGGGCGTTTCGCGCATGCGCAAAACTTGACATCGCGGGCCGCGCCGCATAAGCGCCTTGCTTTGCTGTGCGACCCTTCTCGCAGGGGTTGACGAGGCGGGTTGCGGTGTCGCTGGCTTTGCTTGCTGACTTTCGTGGCCGACGGTTGCAGACAAAAGGAATTCAAAGATGTTCGCGGTGGTGCGCACAGGCGGCAAGCAGTATCGGGTTGCCGCCGATGACAAGATCATAGTGGAAAAACTGGACGCAGACGCCGGCAGCAAGGTCACGCTGGATGATGTGCTGCTGGTGGCCAATGGCGATTCGGTGAAGTCCGGCGCTGGCGCCAGGGTCGAAGCCGAAGTGGTGGCGCAGAATCGCGGCGAGAAGGTCGTCATCTTCAAGAAGAAGCGCCGGCATCGCTATCGTCGCAAGAATGGCCATCGCCAGTCGCAGACGGTTCTGAAAATCCTGTCCATCGCCTGAACCCGGAGGAGCATAGCAAATGGCACATAAAAAGGCAGGCGGCTCTTCGCGTAACGGCCGCGATTCGCATTCCAAGCGTCTGGGCGTCAAGCTGTTTGGCGGCCAGCACGCCATTGCCGGCAATATCATCATCCGTCAGCGTGGCACCCGGGTGCATCCCGGCGCCAATGTCGGCCTCGGGCGCGATCATACATTGTTCGCCAAGGCCGATGGTCAGGTGGAATTCCATTCCGGCAAGCAGGGACGCAAATATGTCAGCGTCCGTGTGGCTGACGCCGCCGAATAATTTCTCCAGCCCCGGCGGCTGCGTCAGCAGCCGCATGCTGCGGACTCGCGCCATGGCCGGCGGCGGGTTCGTTTGCAATCTGGATGTCCGGAAACCGCAGTCATGATGTTCCTCGACCAAGCGAAGATTCACTTGAAATCGGGCTGGGGCGGGGATGGCTGCGTCAGCTTCCGGCGCGAGCGTTTTCTGGAGTATGGCGGCCCCAATGGCGGCAATGGTGGCCGGGGCGGCGATATCTGTTTTCAGGCGGTAGCCGGCCTCAACACTCTGATTGATTTTCGCTATCGTCAGCATTTCCGTGCCGAACGCGGCAAAAACGGCATGGGCACCGACCGCCATGGCGCGGCCGCCAGACCGCTGGTGATCGAAGTGCCGGCCGGGACGCAAATCCTGACCGATGACGAAGAGCGCACCCTGCTGGCGGATCTGTCAGCGGTCGGCGATCATGTGCGGCTTTTGCCCGGCGGCGATGGCGGCAAGGGCAATGCGCATTTCAAATCCTCGGTCAATCGCGCGCCGCGAAAATTCCAGAAAGGCTTTCCGGGGCAGGAAATGTCGGTCTGGCTGCGGTTGAAATTATTGGCCGATGCCGGGCTGGTGGGTTTGCCCAATGCCGGCAAATCGACATTTCTGAATGCCGTCACCAATGCCCGCGCCAAAACCGGCGCCTATCCGTTCACGACATTGCGGCCGCAACTGGGGGTTGCCCGCCACCACGGCCGTGAACTGGTGCTGGCGGATATTCCCGGGCTGATTGCCGGCGCCAGCGACGGCGTCGGCATTGGCGACCGTTTTCTCGGCCATATCGAACGCTGCCACGTGCTGCTGCATCTGCTGGATGCCGGCGCCGGGGATGTGCTGGCGGATTATCAGACTGTGCGCACCGAATTGCTGCGCTATGGCGCGGCACTTGCCGGCAAGCCGGAAATTCCG
>CAZIAA010000372.1:0-1805 GCA_964537365.1 uncultured Sandaracinobacter sp. | reverse complement strand
CCCGGCCCCAGGGTTTCGTCCGCTTGCATCCGCGTCCCTCCTCGTTCCACTGCCACAGCCACTGCCGCACCGGCCACTCTCCGGCACTCTCCCGCCCGGCCGCGGGCAAAGCCCGCGCAGATTCAGCTGCGCAGCGCCGCCGCCAGCGCCGCGCGCAGGCGCTTCAGTTCCGCCAGCAGGGCATCCGTATCCGGCGCTGCCGCCGCACGAGCACCCGCGCCACCATTGCCCGAACCAGTACGCACAGGCGCACTCTCAACTGGCGGCGACAGCGGCGTGCCGGCTGCGGCAATTTGCGGCAATTTGCGCGCGCCATGCTCGGCAATCAGCTTCTGCACGCCTTTCACGGTATAGCCATCGAAATGCAGCAATTTTTGCAGGGCAGCGGCGAAATCGACATCCTGCGGCCGGTAATAGCGGCGATTGCCGCCCCGCTTCATCGGCTTCAGATCCGGAAATCGCGTTTCCCAGAAACGCAGCACATGCTGCGCCACGCCCAGTTCTTCCGAGACTTCGCGAATGGTGCGCAGCGCATTCGGGTCTTTCCCCGCTCCCCTCCCGGCCGGGGGCGCCATCAGCCGTTGATCTTTTGCCGCAGCAACTGGCTGGGTCGGAACGTCAGCACCGTTCGCGGCTCGATCGGAACTTCCACCCCGGTCTTCGGATTGCGCCCGACCCGGCGGCCCTTGCGGCGCAGAATGAAACTGCCGAAAGAGGACAGCTTCACATTTTCGCCGGCAATCAGCACGTCGATGATGGCGTCCAGCATCTGCTCGACAAGATCGGCGGATTCCGCCCGCGACAAGCCAATGCTGCGATGTAATTCGTCCGCAAGATCCGCCCGCGTCAAGGTCCCCGTGGTCCTGCTGCCAGGTGCATTCTTGCTGTCAGTCATTTGCGAATCGGCCATGCCCCGTCCTTCTGCGCACAGTCTTAGGCAAAAGCCGCGCCGGGCGAAAGCCCTGAACGACAATCAATTGATTGTTCCCAACGTGTTAACGCCTTGGCAAGGCGTCCGGGCGAATCTTCGCAGCGCGCCCGGGCAATCCGCCCGGCCCGGCTCGCCCCCCTAAAAGCGCAGCAGCACTGCGCCCCAGGTGAACCCGCCACCCATGGCTTCCAGCAGACACAGATCACCGGGCCGGATGCGACCGTCGCGGACGGCACAATCCAGCGCCAATGGCACCGACGCCGCCGAAGTATTGGCATGCTCGCCAACGGTGATCACCACGCGCTCGCGCGGGACGCCCAGCTTGCGCGCCGTGGCATCGAGGATGCGCGCATTGGCCTGATGCGGCACGATCCAGTCGATGTCGGCCGCCGTGAATCCGGCGTCGGCCAGAACTTCTTCGGCCACGCCGGCAAGATTGGTGACGGCATGGCGGAACACTTCCCGCCCTTTCATGCGCAACTTGCCGACGGTTCCAGTGCTGCCGGGCCCGCCATCGACATAAAGCAGATCGTGATAGCGGCCATCCGAACGCAGCCGCGACGCCAGAATGCCGCGCGCCTGCGTCGGTGCCTCGGCAGAATCGCGCGCTTCCAGAACCACGGCGCCAGCGCCGTCGCCAAACAGCACCGCAGTGCCGCGATCCTCCCAGTCGAGGATGCGGCTGAAGATTTCCGCGCCGATCAGCAGCGCACGCCGGTGCTGGCCCCGACACAACAGCGCATCGACCGTGGTCAGGCCATAGACAAAGCCGGAACAGACGGCGGCGATATCAAAGGCCGCGCCCTGGACAATACCGAGGCGGCCCTGCACGATGGCGGCGGTCGCCGGGAAGGTCTGATCGGGGGTGGCCGTT
>CAZIAA010000371.1:0-1816 GCA_964537365.1 uncultured Sandaracinobacter sp. | reverse complement strand
GGATCACGCGGTAGCCGCGGGCCGCACCGACGAAGGCGAGCGCGATGCCGGTGTTGCCGCTGGTGCCCTCGACGATCGTGCCGCCGGGCTGCAGCGCGCCCGACTGCTCGGCCGCGTCGATGATGGCGATGCCGATGCGGTCCTTGACGCTGCCGGCGGGGTTGTAGAACTCGAGCTTGGCGTAGACCTCGGCCTCGCTGCGGATGATTCGGATCACTTCATCGAGATCGAGATAGGCAATAAGATAGCCGGCCAGCAGTTCGAGACGGGCGGCGATCTGCGCCAGACGGTGGCGGCTGGCCTTCACCAGCACGTCCTGCCGATGGTCGAGCCAGGCCTGCAGCAGCGCCGCAAGGCTGAGCACCCGGGGGGTGCGGTCGGGCAGCAGCACGTTCAGATTGATCGACACCCGGGTTTCCAGTTCCGTCATCCGGAACAGCGCTTCCATCAATTGCTCGGCATCGACATTGCGCGATCGGGGTTGCAGCACGAGGCGGATCTCGGCGTCCGATTCATCCGCGACATCTTCCAGAATCGGCAGCTTCTTGTCAGTGATCAGCTGGGCGATCTGTTCGATCAGCCGCGCCTTCTGCACGCCCCAGGGAATCTCGCGAATGACGATGATCCAGGTGCCGCGGCCCTGATCCTCGATTTCCCAGCGCGCGCGCAGACGCACGCTGCCGCGACCGGTGCTGTAGGACTGGATGAGGCTTTCGCGGGATTCGACGATGACGCCGCCGGTCGGGAAATCCGGCCCCGGCAGCCGCGCCATCAGCTTTTCGGTGCTGGTGGATGGATCGTCCAGCAATTGCGTGGCGGCTGCTGCGATTTCGGCGACATTGTGTGGCGGAATTGAAGTCGCCATGCCAACGGCAATACCGCTGGCGCCATTCGCCAGCAGATTGGGGAAGGCCGCCGGATAGACTTCCGGCTCTTCTTCCTCGCCATTATAGGTCGGGCGGAAGGCAACGGTGTCATTGTCGACGCCTTCCATCAGCAATATGGCGGCGCGTGTCAGCCGCGCTTCAGTGTAGCGCATGGCGGCGGCGTTATCGCCGTCGATATTGCCGAAATTGCCCTGCCCCTCGACCAGCGGGTAACGCAGCGCGAAATCCTGCGCCAGACGCACCATGGCATCATAGACGGCGGTATCGCCATGCGGGTGGTATTTGCCGATCACGTCGCCGACCACGCGGGCGCATTTCTTGGGCGCCGATTTGGGATCGAGTTTCAGCAACCGCATCGCCCACAACAGCCGCCGGTGCACCGGTTTCAGGCCATCGCGCACATCCGGCAATGAACGCGCCGTAATGGTCGACAGCGCATAGACCAGATAGCGTTCGGACAGGGCCTCGTTGAATGGTGCATTGATGATGCCAGCTTCGGCGTCGGGTGTCATGCGCTGCTTCTTAGGGTCCAAAGCCGGTCGGAACAAGGCCGGTGGCGCGGTCGCGCAAATGCAGCACGGGGGCGGGGAAATGCCAGTGCTGGCGCAGAAAATGCCCGGTCAGCGCCAGCGCTGCGGCGATGTCGGCATCGCGCGGCATGCGTTCACCGGTCGGGCCGCGCAGAAATGCCGGCAATGGCAGCAGGCGGTGCTGCCACAGCTGCCCGGTGGCTTTGGCGCGGCTGACGGCGCGGCCGCTGTGCGGGCTGACAAAGGCGAGGTCGGTATCCGAGCCACCCAGCGCGCAGTGGCCAAGATCCAGCCCGAAGCCGGTTTCCTGCAACAGCAGCAGTTCATAGCGGGCAAGTGCGGCGCGCGCGGTGGCGCCGGCCATGCCGGCGTCCAGCCCGGCCAGCAGCGCATCCAGCG
>CAZIAA010000370.1:0-1820 GCA_964537365.1 uncultured Sandaracinobacter sp. | reverse complement strand
GCCCGCACCCGCGCTGGTGCCGTCGCTGGCTGTCCCGCCCGGTTGGCATATTGCACATGCCATGTGGTGCCCATGGTTTCGCCGGCCAGATGCGTGATCGTGGATCGCGGATCGGCGCCGGCCAGCAGCGCGGCATCCAGTTCGGGCGGGAGCGCGATGCGCATGGCCGTAGTCCGTTACGGCGCCGGAACCGCGACCGTCATCGAATAACTGCTGTGGCGCGCGCTGGCATCCTTGTCGGCGGGCTGGTCGTTGCTTGCATTGGCGTTCAGCCAGTAGAGGCCCGGCACCGGCCAGCGCACTTCGATCACGCCATCGGCATCGGTGGTCAGCTCCTGCGCATGTTCGGCATCGCGGAACTGCTTGTTGCCGGGGACGACGGCGACTTTCACATTGGCCGCGGGCTTGCCATCCAGCAGAAAGCGGAAGCGCGCCGGTTCATCCGCCACCAGATCGTCGGGGTGGGTGATGGGCGACAGTTCCAGGCCCTTGCCGGTGGTTGCGAAAACCCTGGTCGTCGGCGCGCCGGAGGTGACGAAGATCTCGTTGCGCGATGACACTTCGGTCAGCTTCACATCGGTTGCGGCCGCTGGAATCTCGTCGGCGCTGGCCACGCTGTTGGGGTTGTTGCCACCGCGCCGGCCAACCATCCAGTTCTGGCCATTCAGCTTGAAGCTGCCGCGCACGGTGTTCGACGCCGTCCAGATCTTCCAGGTGCCCGGCTTGTCGATCTTCACGTCGAACACCGAGCGATAGCGGCCGGTGGCGGCATTCTGGATTTCGCCCTTGCTGCCATCCGGCTGCATCACTTCGATGCCTTTGGTGGTCATGGGGAAATGGTCGGGGTTGAACAGGTCGTTGGAAATGGCGGCGTCCACCGTCACCCAGCCCTCGATCCCCGAAATCGTGGTTGCCGACGGCAGTAGCCAGGCGCGGTGCGCCGATGCCCCCGTCGACAGCGCCAGAAGCGCGGCTGCGGTCAGGATATGTCTGGCAGAAAGTTTCATGAAAAAAGCTCCTTCAGGGCTGGAAAGTGATGGTGCCAAGCTCGGTCTTGCCGCTGATGGTCGCAGCAGCGCCAGGAATGGCGATCGGCAGGGAAAGGACTTCGCGGCCACCGGTTTCGCGCGCGGCTTCGACATTGAGGACATAGCGCCCGGGCGCCAGATCGCGCGGCAGGGCGATGGAATGCGTGCCCGGCGCGCGCGTTGCGCCGCTGATGCCATCGGCCGGCATCGACAGGCTGCGGCCGCCCTTGCGCCACCAGCTGCGCAGGTCCGACAGCCATTTCGTGCCCGGCTCATTGCCGCCCTTCTTGATGTCATACCAGACCGCGACATGGCGCAATTCGCCGCCATCCGCCGGCTCCAGCCAGACCGCGACATAGGGCCGGTGATATTCCGCCACCTGGAGGCGCGGGATGGTGACGGAAACCGTGCCGGCGGTGGCCGGAACGGCGAATGCTCCGCCGAGCAGCAGCAATGGGGCAAGGCGCATCGGTATATCCTTCAATGCACGAACAGGAACAGGAGAATGGCCGGAATGACGATTCCAGCGGCAGCGACGGTCCAGGTGGACGGGCGGTAGCGGGCATGCACCCACAACAACACCAGGCCGCTCAGGGTGAAGATGACGCAGGCCACGGCGAAAATATCGATGAACCAGGACCAGATGATTCCGGAATTGCGGCCCTTGTGCAGGTCATTGGCCCAGGAAATCCAGCCCCGGTCGGTCACTTCGGCGGTGACCTTGCCGGTCGCCCGGTCGATGCTGACCCAGGCGTCGCCGCCCGGCCTTGGCAGGGCGATATAGACTTCATC
>CAZIAA010000369.1:0-1826 GCA_964537365.1 uncultured Sandaracinobacter sp. | reverse complement strand
CAAAATCCGCTGACAGCGATGTCGTGTAGGTTCGAGTCCTATCACCGGTACCAGCAATGACAAAAGCCCCGCGATGCGGGGCTTTTTCATGTCTGCTTCACCCCGCCGGCAATGCCGGAATCGTACCGCGCTGCAGCGGCTGCACCGGCTCGGCCTCGAGCTTGCGGCGCAGCCAATCCAGCGCGGTTTCCAGTTGCCGGTCGCGGCCGTTGAAGGATTCGTGCGGCAGGTTGTCGACCTCGATGTCCGGGCCCACGCCGACGCCTTCGACCAGCCAGCTGCCATCCATGCCGTACTGCGGGATTTCCGCCACGCGCGCGCGGCCGCGATCGACCAGGGCATTGCTGTCGGTCAGCCAGACGCCCGCGCCGGCGGTGCGGGTGCCGATCAGCGGGCCCAGCCCGAGCGTCTGGATGCCGGCGGAGAAGGTTTCACCATCCGAATAGGTCAGCGCGTCGGTCAGCACCGCCAGATGGCCGCGGAAACTCTGCTGCATATTGCCGTAGGCCAGGCCGTTCGGACGCTGCCAGAACGCCCAGGTGCGGCGCAGCAGCTTCTCGATGATCCAGCTGTCGATGTTGCCACCGCGATTGCGGCGCACGTCGATGATCAGGCCTTCGCGCTCGATCTGGCCGTAGAAATCACGCACGAAACTGGCGATGTCGTTCGGCCCCATCGCACGCAGGTGCAGATAGCCGATGCGCCCGTCGCTGGCGGCGGCCACCGCATCACGGCGTGATTGCAGCCAGTCGGAATGGCGCAATGCATCCTCGCGCCCGGCATCGACCGGGGTGACAATTGCGCGGCGCGTGCTGCCGCTGCGGGTGAGCTCCAGCAGCACCTGCTGGCCGGCGGTATTGGCCAGCAGTTCGGAAATATCGGCCGCATCGGCGGCGCGGCGGCCATTGACCGCCACGATCACATCGCCCACCCGCACATCCACGCCGGGTGCCTGCAACGGTCCGCGCTGGGACGGCAGTTCGGCTTCGGTGCGGAAGATGTGTTCGATACGCCAGCCGGCACCGGTGCGCGCGAAGCTGGCGCCTAGGCTGGCCTGGGAAGGAGTTTCGCGGCCTTCGCGCAACTCGCCGCCGCGCACCTGCGAATGCAAGGCGCCCAGTTCGCCCATCATCTGCGCCAGCAGGTCATCCAACTCCAGCCTGTCGCTGACGCGCGGCAGCAGCGAGGCATAACGCTGCCGCAGCGCCGGCCAGTCCACGCCGCGCAGTGCGGCATCGTAGAAATGGTCACGGTGCATGCGCCAGGCGTCGTCGAACATCTGCCGCCATTCGCTCACCGGGTCCACCCGCAGCTTCCAGTCATCCAGCCGCACCCTGGCCTCGGCCAGTTCCTTGGGCGCGGTCGCACCGGCTTCGACGATATGGAACTCGCCCGGTTCGTCCGGCCCCTTGCCGGCACTGCGCAACAGTACGCGGTTGGCGCCGGCCGCCAGCGCATAGCCGGCGCTGTTTTCGGAAAAGGTTTCCAGCTTCGTCTTCGCATCGTCGAACGCCAACGTGCGCAGACTGCGGCGGCGACCATCGCGTTCGAGGAAATACAGGCGCTTGGCATCGACCGAAAGATCGGACCAGTTACCCGCCGCCAGCGGCACTTCGTGCAGGCGCCCAGCCAGACCGTCCCATGCCAGCGGCCGGACCTTGGCCTTGGCGTCCTGCTTGCCGTTGCCCTGGTCCTTTTCATCGTCCTTGCCGCTCCCGACAGGCTGCAATTCATCCGGATGGCGGAACGGGAAGCGCGCCTCCGGTTGCAACGCCAGCGCGTAGATGCGGCTGCGCTTGTCGAAGAACGGGCCGGTGTTGCGGTCG
>CAZIAA010000368.1:0-1828 GCA_964537365.1 uncultured Sandaracinobacter sp. | reverse complement strand
GCACTGATACCAGCCGCGCGCATCAGATCGGCAACCGGAACGAAAAATATGCATCTGCCTTGATGCGGCCCAGCCGTGGGCGGAAGAACACCAGGCCTTCGTGTGACAACACGGCCAGCGCTGTGCGCACGTCTTCCAGCGGCGCTTGCACTGTATTGCACAACGCGCTGATGGACGTGCGGCCCTCGGCAACATCATCGTCTGCACCACAACAATCGCAAAGCGCCAGCAGAACCATCTTGGTCATACAGGAAATCCTGCCGACACGCTGCCGCCAGCCCCACGCCATCGCTCGGAAACTCACGGCCGATCCCCAGCATTAACCCTAACGGACATTTCCGAAGTTATTGAATTTTCACTATCTTTTGCCGATACGGCTGGGGCATTGATGTGATACGATGCCGGGATGCATGCTTTCCCGGACACCGCAACATGCGGACACGGATAAATATCCGGCCGCCATTCGTGCCGCGGAATGCCGGTGGCCGCCTCGGCCGCCAGCACCAGTTCGGCGGGCAGGCATTTGTCCAGCCGCAGCCAGTTGCTGATATTTTGCTGCGACGTGCCGATGGCCGCCGCAAACCGGCTTTGATTGCCGCAAAATGGCTGCGCTTCCACCGCGCGCGCCAATGTCGTTCGTTTGGGCATGACCCGTTAATACAAATGGATTGTTATAAATACAAGCCGATTGTTGCCGTATTCACCACAAACATTTTGTAAAGGATAGGCATGGAACCCGAACCAGATGATCCCGGTGCGGCCGGGCATTGGATGCGTGCTGAACGCACCCGCCGCGACATGACCGCAACGGAACTGGCAAAACGGCTATCCGAAATGGCTTCGCGGCAAGGCACCGTCACCAAGGTCAGCCAGCAGGTCGTTTCGCGTTTCGAAATCGGCGATACCAAGCGCAAGCCGCATTGGGTGCGCTATGCTGCGCCAGTGTTTCAGGCGTTCGACCGTGGAGGTTATCCGAACGAGGATTCCACAACTGATGCCGGCGTTCTCATTCGCACTTTGCCAACGCATGTTGGCCTGGGCGGGGGTGGCACCGGCGACGGCAACGACAACTGGCTGGCATTCTCCCGGCACCTGATCCAGGTCGAATTGCGCATCCCGCCGCGCCATCTCTTGGCCATGGTGGCCGAAGGCAATTCGATGGAGCCGGATTTTCGCGGCGGCGATCTGATCCTTGTCGACACCCGCCGCACTGCGCTTGCCCAGCCGGGCGCATTTTGCCTGTGGGACGGCGACGGCCATGTGATCAAATACATCGAAAAAGTGCCCGGCACGGATCCGGTCAAAGTCCGCTTGATCAGCGCCAATGGCATCTACGAACCGGCGGAAAGGCTGGCCGATGAAATCGGCTTGATTGGCCGCGTTGTCTGGTATGCGCGCCGCGTGCTCTGATAGGCGCGCAGTATTTCACTGCCGACAGTGCGTGCCGGCGCGCCAGGCTTCAGCGCAGGGCAGTAACGCCGGCGTATAACCCCGCTCGCGGAAAACCACCCACACGCTGCCATCATCGCAAACGAACCGGATCGTCTTGTCCTTGCGCCGGGCGGCGCGCACAGGTTGGCACTGGTCGCCCGGATCGGCCGCCATGGCGGCGCGGGCATGCTCCAATGCGTGCCGCGCGGGAATGCAATGATGGCGGCATCGGCCGCCACCGCCCAGCCCAGCACGCCAGCCGTTACTCCAACGGCGGCAAATCCCGCCCACAATGCTTGCACACCACGGCCTGCGCGCGCACGGCTTCGGCGCAATATGGGCATTGTCGCATCTCCCCGCTTCTAATGCCGGCCCGCTCCGCCGCCGCCGCATTGGC
>CAZIAA010000367.1:0-1833 GCA_964537365.1 uncultured Sandaracinobacter sp. | reverse complement strand
ATCACCAGCGCCAGCACGACATACATGATTCCGATCTTCTTGTGGTCGACGCTGGTGAGCCAGTCCCGCCACAATGGCCGCCACAGCCGGTGGCGGCTGAGCAGAATGGCAGTCGCCAGCAGGCCCAGAAGCAGCACGCCTGCGCCCGCCGAGGCAATGATTCCATTGGTGATATCGGCTGCCGTCGGGTCGTGCAGCATCCCCCAGAACGGCAGCGCCTCCGGCCCGAGCCGCCCGAACAATAGCGTCTCCGCAGTCACGGCGCCACTCTGGGCGTGTCGGGCGCAGGCAGGTTCAGGCCACGGGTGGCGCGGACCACGGCGGCGAAAAAGCCCGGCGGCACGGCCGAAAGTTGCAGCCCGTCATGCGCGGCCCTCTCGGGCGCGATGCCGAGGCCCTGCGCCAGACTGGCGCGAGTGTCGCGTTGCAGCAGCAGGCGGCGCACCCGGTCATCGAAGCGCACACCCCGCGCCTGTGCCTGCGCCACCCAGGCGTCGAACCGGTCCGGCGGCATGGCTTCGGCCCGAAAGCGTTGCTGGTAGAAGCCATCGCCATTGTACATGGTGTTGCCGCCATTGAATTGGCCCGGTTTCCACGCCTGCAGGTTCAGCCGGGTGACCATGCCGCCCATGGCGTAGATCTGCCCGCCCAATGCTGGAATATGCAGCGATTGCATGACGGTCGCCGAAGTCAGTTGCAGCGCCACTGGCTGCCCGGCCCGCATGGGCATCACCCCGACACTGGCGATGCCATAATCCGGATAGACGAACAGCCATTTCCAGTCATAGCCGATGGCCTGCACCCGCAACGGCGGCTGCGCCGCAGCCAGCGGCCGGTAGGGATCGAGCGCATGCGTATCGCGCCAGACCGCCACCGACAATATGGCGACGATCACCACCGGCCCGCTCCAGGTCGCCAGTTCCAGCCAGCGATTATATTGCCACTGTGGGGTATAGCGCGGTTTGACCCTGCCATAACGATAGCGCCAGACGAACCAAGCCAGCACCATGAACACCGGCCCCGCCACAAACACCAGCAGCACCAGCAGGATCAGGAAGAAATTGCGGCTCTGCGCGGCTGCGACCGGGCCTTGCGGATCGAGAAAGCCGGGCAGCGCCATGCTGCAGGCAGTGAGACCAGACAGTCCGGCCAGCAGCAAAGGCAGACACCATAGCGGCAAGCGCCCCGGCCGCTTCGCCGCTGCCAGCGGCGCGGCAGAACACTGCGCTTGATCCGGGAGGTTTCCAGACCAGCAGTCGGAGTGCAATGCCATCAGGACCTGCCTTTCGGGTCAGTCCCCCCCGAGAAGCCGCCAAGCCATGCCTTCGGGCATATTGGTCGCAGATCGCGCGCGCCATGGCAAGAAAATGGTTGCGATATTAATTATTGCAGATAAGAAGCGTTCTCATCAACAGTCGGAAACCCAAATCCTTTGCTATGAACAAAATGGCGGCATTCCCCCGAAGCGCCGGAAAAAGCGGCCGTAACTGGCGCAACTGGCTGGTCCGTCAGGCCCGCCGCTGGCACTGGATCAGTGCCGCGCTATCGCTTGCCGCCATATTGTTTTTCGCAGTTACCGGAATCACCCTCAACCATGCCGAATCCATTCCGGCGACGCCCATCGTCACCGAACGGCAGGGCGATCTGCCGACATCGGCGCTGCGGGCGCTGCCGGATACTGCCACGGAAGGGGCGCCATTGCCGCCGGCCGTGGCACGGGCCGTGCGCGACGCCATCGGGCTGGACCCTGCCGGAGAGGGCGCCGAATGGTCGGCGGAGGAAGTCTATGTGGCGTTGCCGCGGCCGGGCGGTGACGCCTGGCTCAGCATCGAC
>CAZIAA010000366.1:0-1839 GCA_964537365.1 uncultured Sandaracinobacter sp. | reverse complement strand
CCAGCGCCTCTACTGGCCGGGTCGGGCAATGGCTGCGTGCGGCGATCATCGCCATCAGCACCGGGTTGAGGCGGCCGCCGCCGGTTACGAATAATTGGCGCGGCCGCGCCGGCAGGCGGGCGAGGGCGATGGCAATGGTTTCGGCGGTGAATGCGCTGAGCGTTGCGGCACCGTCGGCCGCGGACAGGCCGGTGATGGCCGCCATGGAGAAATCATCGCGATCGAGCGATTTGCTGCCGTCTTTGTGCAGATAATCCGCGCCGGCCATGGCTTGCACGACATCTTCATGCACCGTGCCGCTGGCGGCCAATGCGCCATTTTCATCGCAGCTGGCGCCGGTATGCGCATACACCCAGTCATCGATCAGGGCGTTCGCCGGGCCGGTGTCGAAGCCGCCCCAATCCGCTTGCGGGTCGGCCGGATTGGCAAACCAGGTGAGATTGCCGACTCCGCCCAGATTGAGGATTCCGACTGCTTTGGCATGGCCTGCCAGCCGGGCGCGGTGATAGCCGGGCGCCAGGGGCGCGCCCTCGCCGCCGGCGGCGACATCAGCGCTGCGGAAATCATGCACGACCGGCCGCCCGGTCAACTGCGCCAGCAGCTTTGCGTCGCCGATCTGCCAGGTGAAGGGGCGGGGATGGCCAGATCCGGGCGGACGATGCGCCACCGTCTGACCATGAAAGCCGATCACGCGCGCTTGTGCTTCCCCCGGCAATATCCGGATTGCTTCGGCATGGGCGCGCGTCAGCATGGCTTCGGCCTGTTGGACCAGCGGATCGGTCGCCGGCTTGTCAAGGCCAAGCGCATGCCGCGCCGCGCGCCGGATCAGCGCGCGTTCTTCGGTGACATAGGGCCGGGACATGAATTCCAGCGGCCGCACCCAGCCTTCGCCATCGGTTTCCAGCAGAGCGGCATCGACGCCATCCGCCGAAGTGCCGGACATCAGGCCGATGGCAATCACCCGTCCGCTGGTCTTTCCCTTCCGCATGGCATGCCTTAAAGCGGCGAACATAATGACCTACAAGAGCGAATATCTGCGTGTCCTTGATCAGCGGGGCTATATCCACCAGTTGACGGATGCCGCCGCCATCGATGCGCGCGCCGCCCGGGGCGAAGCCGGCGGGGCGCCGCTTGTCGCCTACATCGGTTTCGATCTGACGGGCCCGTCGCTGCATATCGGCCATTTGATGTCGATCATGATGCTCCGGCGGTTGCAGCAACATGGCGGCAAGCCGATTGCCCTGATGGGCGGCGGCACCACCAGGATCGGTGATCCGTCCGGCAAGGACACGCAGCGGCAATTGCTCGATTCCGACACCATCGCCGCCAACAAGCAGTCGATCCGGCGGGTGTTCGAACGTTTCCTGACATTTGGCGACGGGCCGACGGATGCCATCATGGCCGATAATGCCGAATGGCTGGACCAGCTGAATTACATCGAATTCCTGCGCGATTACGGCCGCCATTTCAGCGTCAACCGCATGCTGTCGATGGACAGCGTTCGCCTGCGCCTCGAACGCGAACAGCCTTTGTCCTTCCTCGAATTCAATTACATGGTGCTGCAAAGCTATGATTTCGTCGAACTGAACCGGCGCTATGCCTGTGTCATGCAGATGGGCGGTTCCGACCAGTGGGGCAATATCACGCAGGGTGTCGAACTCGGCCGCCGGGTGGCCGGGCTGGAGCTTTACGGCCTGACCACGCCGCTGATTACCAATGCCGATGGCTCGAAAATGGGCAAGACCGCGCAAGGCGCCGTGTGGCTGAATGCCGACATGCTGCCGGACTGGGATTACTGGCAGTTCTGGCGCAATGTCGATGACCGCGATGTCGGGCGGT
>CAZIAA010000365.1:0-1842 GCA_964537365.1 uncultured Sandaracinobacter sp. | reverse complement strand
CGTCACCCATGTCATTCGCGGTGACGATCATGTGACCAATGCCTTTCGCCAGCTGGCGCTCATCCGCGCGCTGGGCTGGCCGGAGCCGGTCTATGCGCATGTGCCGATGATTCACGGGCCCGATGGCGCCAAGCTGTCGAAACGGCATGGCGCACTGGGGGTCGAAGCCTATCGCGATGACATGGGCATATTGCCCGAAGCGCTGGAAAATTATCTGCTGCGACTGGGTTGGGGGCATGGCAATGTCGAACTGATCGCGCGCGCCGAGGCCATCCGCCTGTTCGAGCTGAAGGATGTCGGCCGTTCGCCGGCGCGCTTCGATCTGCGCAAGCTGGAAGCCGTCAATGCGCATTATCTGAAACAGGCGGACAATGCCCGGCTGGTGGAGCTTGTGATTCCCCGCCTCAGGCGCATGGCCGGACATGACATTTCTGCCGCCCAGAAAGCAGTGCTGCTGCAGATGATGGACGAGCTGAAACCCCGGGTCAAAAATCTCGACCAGCTGGCGCAATCGGCAATTTTTCTTGTAAAGGCGCGCCCGCTTGCCATGGACGATGGCGGCAAAAGCTTGCTAGACGAAACCGGTCTTGGCTATTTGGCGGTCATGCACAGGGCATTGCAATCAAGCGCTGACTGGCAACGGCAAGCGCTGGAGACCGCAGCCAGAGAGGTCGCCGATGCGCATGAAGTCGGGCTTGGCAAGATCGCCGGACCATTGCGGGCGGCATTGACGGGACAGAAAAACAGTCCAAGCGTGTTTGCAGTCATGGCAGCGCTTGGACGCGAGGAAAGTCTTGGTCGCATGGCCGACGCTCTCGAACAGGAGGACAGACCTGCTCGAACGGCGCCGAAAAGCGGACCAAGGGGTCGGTAACAGACAAAGATTCGAGAAGGATCGTGGAAACATGAGCGAGCAGGCAAAAATCACTCTCGGCGACAAGACGGTCGATCTGCCAGTCAAAGCGGGGACCGACGGCCCGCGAGTGGTGGACGTTCGCAAACTATATGGTGAAGCCGGCATCTTCACCTTCGATCCGGGCTTTGCATCCACGGCATCCTGCGAATCCGCCATCACCTATATCGATGGCGAAAAAGGCATATTGCTGCACCGGGGCTATCCAATCGAGCAGCTGGCGGAAGAATCCAGTTTCATGGAAGTCGCCTATCTGCTGACCGAAGGGGAACTGCCTTCGGCCGAGGAATTCACCCGTTTCAAGAACACCATCAATAACCACACCATGGTGCATGAGCAGCTGCTGCAATTCTATCGCGGTTTCCGCAGCGACGCCCACCCCATGGCCATCATGTGCGGCGTCGTCGGTGCATTGTCTGCATTCTATCACGACTCCACAGACATCTCGGATCCCAAGCAGCGCCTGATTGCCAGCCACCGGCTGATTGCCAAAATGCCGACGCTTGCGGCCTGCGCCTATAAGCATGCGCTTGGCCAGCCGGTCATGTATCCGGACAATTCCCTGTCCTATGCCGGCAATTTCCTACGCATGTCCTTCGGTGTTCCGGCCGAGCCTTATGAAGTCGACCCCATCATCGAACGCGCCATGGACCGGATCTTCATCCTCCATGCCGACCATGAACAGAACGCTTCCACCTCGACCGTGCGTCTGGCCGGGTCTTCGGGCGCCAATCCCTTTGCCTGCATCGCTGCCGGCATCGCCTGCCTGTGGGGACCGGCGCATGGCGGTGCCAATGAAGCCGCGCTCAACATGCTGCGCGAAATCGGACACCCCAGCCGCATTCCGGAATTCATCGCCCGCGCCAAGGACCCGGACGATCCGTTCCGGCTGATGGGCTTCGGGCACCGGATCTACAAGTCGTACGATC
>CAZIAA010000364.1:0-1845 GCA_964537365.1 uncultured Sandaracinobacter sp. | reverse complement strand
AGGCCAGGCGCTTTCACAAGGGCGATCATGTCGGCTGGAATTCCGAAGCCGGGCAGGTCTCGGGCCATATCATCAAGGTCCATACCCGCGATTTCGATTACAAGGGCCATCGTCGCCGCGCTTCCGAAGCCGATCCGCAATATGAAATCAAAAGCGACAGGACCGACCATATCGCCGCCCACAAGGGCAGCGCGCTGCATCTGATCCAATGAATGCAGCGCTCCGCAGTGCCCCGCTGCCATTCTTCACCATCGGCCATTCGACCCGCAGCGTCGACGAATTGATCGACCTGCTGCAAGGCGCACAGGTCCGGCATCTGGTCGACGTGCGCAGCATGCCGCGCTCGCGCAGCAACCCGCAATTCAATCAGGACAGCCTGCCCGATGCATTGGCAAAGGCACAGATCAGCTATCGGCATATCGCCGCACTTGGCGGCCTGCGCGGCAAAAGCCATGAGGTGCCAGCCGAAATGAATGGCAACTGGCGCAATCAGAGTTTCCACAACTACGCCGACTACACCCTGTCCGAAGAATTCCGCGCCGGCCTCGACGAACTGCAGACGCTCGGCCATGACGCCCGTACCGCCTTCATGTGTGCCGAAGCGCTGTGGTGGCGCTGTCACCGCCGGCTGATTGCCGATCAGCTGCTGACGCGCGGCGAACAGGTGTTCCACATCATGGCCGAAGGTCAGCATGACCCGGCGCATCTGACCCCAGGCGCAGTGATCGCGCCGGATGGCTGCCTGCATTACCCTTCACCACAGGGGCAGCTGCTGTAACCCGATGGCCGAACCGCCCGCCCGCCCCGAAGATCTGCCGGCATTGTTGCAGGCCATCCGCGCCTGCCGGCTGTGCCGGGATGCGCCACGCTATCCGCCGCCGCTGCCGCAGGAACCAAACCCCTTGCTGCAGGCGTCCGCCAGTGCGCGTATCTGCATCGCCAGTCAGGCGCCCGGAATCCGCGCCCACAACAGCGGCATTCCATTCAACGACCCTTCCGGCGTGCGTCTGCGGCAATGGCTGGGCGTCAGCGATTCCGAATTTTACGACGCGTCGAAAGTCGCCATCATTCCCATGGGCTTCTGTTTTCCGGGCTATGATGCGCAAGGCCATGACCTGCCGCCGCGGCGCGAATGTGCCCAACTCTGGCATCAGCGGCTGTTCGCCAGCCTGCCGGCGTTGCGGCTGGTGCTGGTGATCGGCAGCCATGCCCTGCGCTGGCATCTGGGCGCCGATGTCGCGCGGCAGGGCATGAACCGGACCATGCTGCGCTGGCGGCAATATCACGCCAGCAACGCCCACCCCTGGCGGGTGCTGCCATTGCCGCATCCATCCTGGCACAACAATGCCTGGCTGAAACGCAATCCCTGGTTCGAAACTGAACTGCTGCCGGTGCTGCGGGCGGAAATCCGCGCGCTGCTGGACTGAATCGGACTGAATTCAGTCGCCGGTCTGGATGCGGTCGATCAATTGCTGCACGGTCGGAATGAAGCCGTTGCGGTAATAGGGATCGTCCTTGAAGCGCGAGGCCGAATGGCCGGCGAACATCAGTTCGAATTCCGGATCCGAGCCATGGGCGATGCGCTGCAATGTTTTCTGGATGCAGAAACTGCGCGGATCGGCCAGCCGGCCGGTGCTGTGATTGCCATGGTCCTTCCAGCTGCTGAACACGCAATGCGACAGACAGCCCATACACTCGACCTGATCGCGGCGGATGAGCTGCGATTGCTCGGCGCTGACGAACACCAGAGTATCATCCGGAGTCTTCAATGCCGTGTCGAAACCGGCGGCATTCCAGCCATGGGCGCGGCGCAGATCGGCTTCGCTGACGAAATAGCGTTTGCGG
>CAZIAA010000363.1:0-1855 GCA_964537365.1 uncultured Sandaracinobacter sp. | reverse complement strand
TGCTGCTCTACATCATCTGCATGTGGGGGATCGACCCCGAGGAAACCAATTCCAGCTATCTGGTGCCGCTGTATTTCAACCGGCTGCTGAATGCGACGCTGGTGAAAGGCGGCTCGCACCGGTTATCGTCGACCTTGGTGAAAGCTGGAGTCATGGCCGGCATGGACGTGCTGGAAAGCCATGAAGTGAAGCGCTTCATCGTCGAGGACGGCGAAGTGTGCGGCGTTGTCGTGGCGCCCACCGGGACGGAGGCGCCATTGCGCGAAATCCGCGCGCGCAAAGTCATCACTTCGACCGATCCGACCGTCACTTTCAGCCAGTTCCTGAGCACCGAAGAAGTCGAAAAGCATTCGCGCATGTGCGCCATCACTGCCCGCAACTGGGAATGGGAACAAAGCTCTTTGTTCCTCTGCCATCTCGGGCTCAGGCAGCGGCCGCAATTCCCCGCTTTTGACGGCAGTGGCGTTGCCAGCGCCTTCATCAATGTCTTTGGTGTCGAAACCCCCGAAGACGTGGTGCGCCATATCGGCGATGTCATGGCTGGCAAGCCGCTGCAGGATGTCGGCCATTTCACCCTCACGACCGATATCGACCCGGCCATGGCGCCGCATGAAATCGATCCCGACAGCGCCGTCTGCCGCATCGAGGCCGTTGCCCCCTATGCCGCCGCCGAAGGCGCCTGGCCGGACATCGCGCAGGACTATGGCGACCGGCTGATTGCAAAGCTCGGGCAATATTGCAGCGGAATTGACGCGCGCGACATCATCCGCCGTTACGATTACACCCCGCTCAGCATCGAACAGAAGATTCCGCAGATGCAGCGCGGATCGTTCAAGCATGGTGCCTATGTCATGACCCAGATGGGCTATTCCCGTCCCAATGTGCAATGCTCCGGCAACCGGACGCCAATTCCCAATCTCTATGTCTGTGGCTCCAGCACATTCCCGGGCGGAATGATCACTTTTGGCGGCGGTTACAATGCCGCCAATTCGGTCGCCGAAGATCTCGGGCTTGAGCGCTGGTGGACCGAACCCGACAACATCCGCGAAGCGCGCCGGAAAGGATTTCTGCTATGATTGTCTGGTCGAAGGGTCTGGGCAAGCAGCGTTTGCTGGTGGAACTGCCGAAAACCGAACTGGGCCGGGATGCGGAATATCTGCGCATGAATGGCGAAATCGAATCCGTCGGCTGGAAATACACCATCCGGCTGACCCCCACGGACATGGGCGATTTCCTGCATCAGATGCGCAAACCGGAATCAGCCCGGTTTCTGGCCCGCCATGGCGGGCTGATCCTGCCGCTGGCTGGCGGGCTGTTGCGGCAATTGCCGTATTTGCTGTGGCTTATCCTCAAACACCGGATTCTGCGGATCAAGGCAAAGGAGGACGGCAATGCATTACTGGTCTGAAGGGCTGGGCCGGCGCCAGCTGATCATAAATCTTGCGAAATCGAAACTGACCCGTAAGGCGGATTTTCTCGAACTGAGCGGGGTGGTCGATGCGCCTGCGCCCTGGGAATATGAAATCGAAGTCGAATTCGCCGACTGGCAGGCGATATTGACGACGGCGACCCGGCCGGAAACCGGCGCTTTTCTGGTGCAACGCTCAAGCATGCGGGAATTGATCGCCATTGCCACCGGGCTTGGCCAGTTCCTTGCCGTGCTGGCCTGGTACCGGATGCGCCATCTGCTCGGCTTCGACCGCGACGCCACAGCCGCCGACAATGCCGCACGCGAGTTGATCGCGGATCCGGCCAATGAAAAGGCTGGCTGAAACAATTGGCCGCACGCGCATGAGGCGGGTCAGGAATGCGACATGCTGCTGTGCAATGTCGCAGCAGGTCGCAATTTGCGACT
>CAZIAA010000362.1:0-1860 GCA_964537365.1 uncultured Sandaracinobacter sp. | reverse complement strand
GCACCAGAAAGGAGTTGCCAAGCCAATGTCCAGAATTCCATTGCGCACCATCGAAAATGCCCCCGCCGAAGCCAAAGACCGGCTGACTGCTGCGGAAAAGGCCAATGGCTATATCCCGAACCTTCTGCGCGTGCTGGCCAATGCCCCGACCGCGCTGGAAACCTATCAGACGGTCGGCGCCATCAATGGCCGCACCTCGCTCAGCCTGCCGGAACGCGAAGTCGTGCAGATCACTGCCGGTGCGACGCATGGCTGCACATTCTGCGTCGCCGGCCACACCGCCATTGCCACCAAAAAGGCCCGCATGGAGCCGGAGGTCATTTCCGCCCTGCGGGAACGCGAACAGCTGCCCGATCCGCGCCTCGATGCCGTAGCGCGCTTTACCAAGGCCGTGATTGCAACGCGCGGCGCGGTGTCCGATCAGGAACTGGCGGATTTCAAGGCGGCCGGATTCGATGACCAGCAGGCGGTGGAAATCGTGCTGGGTGTCAGTCTCGCGACATTGTGCAATTTCGCCAACAACCTCAGCCAGACGCCGCTCAACCCGGAACTGGCGCAATTCGCCTGGAACCCGGCGGCAAAGGCCGCAGCGGAATGACGGCCGCGGCGACATTGCCATCCGCACTGGCCGGCTGGCTGGCGCAATCCGCCCAGGCCATCGACACCGGCGACCTCGATTCCAGCGAGATTCTGCCGCAGCTGGTTTCGGCCGGGCTGGCCGGTGTCGGGGTGCCGGTGGCGCTGGGCGGATCGGGCGGCGATGTCGTCGATGCCATGATGGCGATCGCCGCCGTTGCCGAGGAATCGCTGGCGGCGTCCTTCATGCTGTGGGGCCACCGCAGCTATATCGAATATCTGCTGCAAACCCCCAATCACGCGCTGGCCGAACGCAATCTGCCCGAACTGCTGTCGGGCCGGGTTGCCGGCGCGTCGGGGCTGTCCAATGCCATGAAGTTTCTGGCCGGGCTGGAACAGCTGCAGATCACTGCCGAACGCGACGGCGATGGTGATGGCATTCGCCTGACCGGAAAAATGCCCTGGGTCACCAATCTGCGTCCGCAAGGCTTTCATGTCGCGGCCGCGATCGACTGGCAGGACAGGAAGGCCCCCGCCTTCATCGCCTTTCTGGCGCAGGATGACATTGGTCTCAGCCGCTCGGCCGATCTCGAACTGATGGGCATGCGTTCCTCCGACACGGCGGCGATCACGCTCGACGCTGTGCGCATCTGCGCCGACCGCATTCTGGCCGAAGACGCCAATGCCTGGCTGCCACAGGTCAAACCGGCCTTTGTCGGCCTGCAATGCGGCATGTCGATCGGTCTGGCCCGGCGCGCGCTGGCGGAAGCCGCGCGCACCGCAGCCACGGGCCGCGGCGTGCTCGGCGCTTCAATTGCCGAACTGCGCCAGCGTCTCGATCAGGCGCAGTCGAATCTGGCCTCCGGGCTGCGCACACGCCGCTTCGAACAACAGGCCAATGCGCTGTTCGAGTTGCGCATCATTCTGGCCGAAATCGTCGCCGAAGCGGTCATGCTGGAACTGCAGGCCAGCGGCGGCAAGGCCTATCTGTCCGGCCCGGGGCGGGATTTTGCCCGGCGCTGGCGCGAATCCGCGTTCATCCCGCTGGTCACCCCCAGCCTGACGCAAATGCGCGCCGCCCTCATCGATCAGGCCAGAGCAGCCTGATGCAACTTGCTGCAACAGCACCGGTGCTGCGGGCGCGCAATATCCGCCTTGGCTATGCACAATCCGCCCGCCCGGTGCTGGGCGACTTCAGCCTCGATCTGGCCGCCGGGGACATCGTCACCGCCCTCGGCCCCAGCGGCGTTGGCAAATCCAGCCTGCTGCGGGTGCTGGCCGGGC
>CAZIAA010000361.1:0-1863 GCA_964537365.1 uncultured Sandaracinobacter sp. | reverse complement strand
TGGCGCATGGCGCGCATAGCGTGGTGCTGGCCGGAAGCCTGACCCGGCGCATGCAGGCCTTTCTGCAGGCAGACAGCGGCTTTTACGGCCGTTTCACGCAAAAGGGCCGATTCCAGAACTGGATGCGCGGCATTCCCGTCCGGCTGGCGGTGCATCCGCAAATCGGCCTGTTTGGCGCTGCGGCGGCGTGGTGGGGGCATGGCACGCGCAGCCGTGCGGCCTGACGGCCGCGCCCCGACCGTTAGGCCGGTTCAGCCCTGTCCGGCCTGCGCCGCTTCCATGCGGTGAATGGTTTCGGCAATGGCAAGCAGCCGTCTGGCTTCCAGCACATGCAATGATTCCACCATCTTGCCCTTATAGGTGGCGACCCCGCGGCCCTCGGCGGTGGCGGCCGCATGGGCGTCGATCATGCCTCTGGCGTCGGCAATTTCGGCATCGGTTGGTGTGAACACCCGGTTGACCGGCTGCAACTGGCTGGGGTGGATGCAGGTCTTGCCGTCAAAGCCCAGTTCGAGGCCCTGCTGCGCTTCCGCCAGCAGCCCCGCATCATTGCCAATGGCGGTATACACGCCATCAAAGGCCAGAATACCGCTGCCGCGCGCGGCCAGCAGCATGCGGCTGGCGGCGAAAATCAGCGGCAGCCGGTCCGGACCGGGCCGGGCGCGCAGATCCTTGGTGAGGTCGGCAAAACCAGCGACCAGCGCCGTCACTCCGGCAACATCGGCGATTTTCTCCGCCTGCAGCACTGCCTGCGGCGTCTCGATCATCGCCCAGACCGGCTTGCCGCCCGCCAGCGCAACGGCACGCCGGGCATCTTCCGCCGTGCCGATCTTGGGCACCACGACGAAGGCTGCCGCCGATGCGGCAACGGCGGCAAAATCCGCGTCCGCCCAGCGCGTATCCACGCCATTTACCCGGATGCCGACTTCGCGCAGGCCGAAATCCTCAGCGACTGCCGCCACGGCGGCGGCGCGCGCAGCTTCCTTGGCGTCAGGCGCCACGGCATCCTCCAGATCGAGCATCACCACATCCGCCGGCAGGGTTTTCGCCTTGGCAATGGCGCGGGCATTGGCCGCCGGCAAATACAGACAACTGCGGCGCGGTCGTTCATCCATGGAGATCCAGTCCCTTTCCTTTGGCTTCGTTTTGGCTCACTATGCCGGCAGGCGGGGGAAAATGGAAAGGCTTTGCTCTTGGGTGCCATGACATTCGCAATCATTCTGGTCGTGCTGGCACTGCTGACGCTGATGCGCTCGGTCGTCATCGTCAAGCAGGGCTATGAATATACGCTGGAACGTTTCGGGCGCTATACCACTACGCTCAGGCCGGGCTTTTCCCTGCTCATTCCCTTCGTCGATCGCGTCGGCCGGCGCATGAA
This sequence comes from uncultured Sandaracinobacter sp., assembly GCA_964537365.1. Taxonomy (GTDB): domain Bacteria; phylum Pseudomonadota; class Alphaproteobacteria; order Sphingomonadales; family Sphingomonadaceae; genus Sandaracinobacteroides. The sequence goes on along the minus strand of CAZIAA010000361.1, from coordinate 485 downwards.
CATGATGGAACGCGTGCTGGATATTCCGCGCCAGGAAATCATCACCCGCGACAATGCCCATGTCTCGGTCGATGGCGTGGTGTTCTTTCAGGTGCTCGACGCCGCCAAGGCCGCCTATGAAGTCGCGCAGCTGGAACTGTCGGTCATTGCCCTCACACAAACCAATCTGCGCACGGTGATGGGCAGCCTCGACCTCGATGAAAGCCTGTCGAAGCGCGACGAAATCAACGCCCGGCTGCTGACCGTCATCGACCATGCCACCGCGCCCTGGGGCATGAAGGTGACACGCGTCGAAGTGCGCGACATTCAGCCCCCGCGCGACATTCAGGACGCCATGGCGCGGCAGATGAAGGCCGAACGCGACAAGCGCGCCGTCACGCTTGAAGCCGAAGGCCAGCGCGCCGCTGCCATCCTGCGCGCCGAAGGACAAAAACAGGCCCAGATCCTGGAGGCTGAAGGCCGCCGCGAATCCGCCTTTCGCGATG
>CAZIAA010000360.1:0-1874 GCA_964537365.1 uncultured Sandaracinobacter sp. | reverse complement strand
TCCGGCGCCGCCCAGCCACGCGCGTGCAATCGGGCCTGCCAGGCCATTTGCGAGGCATGATCGGCATAAACGCTGGTCATCAGCCGGCCGGCGCGGCGCAGTTCCGGAGTCAGTTCCGCATCGAAGAACGCACGCACTTCCTGCCGGAACGCTTCATCACTGGCAGAGAATTGCATGACGCTCAGGCGGCTTTGGGAATGAACACAGTCTTCAGCCGGGTGTATTCCAGCAGCCCGCCCAGACCATTTTCCTGCCCGATTCCGGATTGCTTGGCGCCGGCCAGCGGGGTGAATGGCGTGATCTGCAGATTCTGATTGATCCACACCATGCCGGTATCCATGCGGTGGGCGATTTCCGTGGCCTTGTCGATATCGGATGACCAGACCGAACCGGCCAGGCCATATTCGGAATCATTGGCGCGCGCGATGACATCGTCGATATCGTCGAATTTTAACAGTGGGAGAACCGGGCCAAATGCTTCCTCGACGACGACACGACTGTCTTCCGGCGGATTGTCGACCAAAGTCAGCGGCACGAAATAGCCCTTCTCCGGCACCGGCTTGCCTTCGATCAGAGTGAGGCCGGATTCGCGCGCATCGGCAATCAGCGCCTGCACCCGCTGATATTGCGGGGCGTTCTGGATGGGGCCGAAACGCACGCCCTGCTGCGCGCCATCGCCGACCGCGGCGTCCTGGGCCAGCTCGGCCAGCTTGTCGCGCATGCGGTCGTAAATATCGCTGTGGATATAGAGGCGCTTGGTGGCGACACAGATCTGCGCGGTGTTGCTGAATGCGCCTTCAAAAATTTCCGGCGCCACCTTGTCGACATCGACATCAGGCAGAATGATGGCGGCATCATTGCCACCCAGTTCCAGCGTGATCCGCTTCAGGTCGCGAGCGGCCGATTCCATCACCTTGCGGCCAGTCGCGGTCGATCCGGTAAAGCTGATCTTGTCGAAACCGGAGTGCGCCGTCATCATCGGCCCCAGCGCATCGCCGCCGCTGATGACATTATAAACGCCGTCCGGGAAAATGCCGCGAAACAATTCGCCGATGCGCAGGGTGCACAATGGCGTGAACGGCGACGGCTTCAGCACCATGGTATTGCCCGCGAGAAGCGCCGGCGCGACCTTCCACATCGACAGCAGCACTGGAAAATTCCACGGCACGATGGCGCAGACCACGCCCAGCGGCACATGATGCACTTCGACCCGGCGTTTCGGCGTGTCCTCGGCGATGTCGACCGGAATATCCAGCGTTGCAGTCGCCTTCAGCCAGCCGGCCGCACCCAGGATTTCGCCCTTGGCGCCTTCCAGCGGCCGGCCCTGTTCGCGGGTGAATAATGACGCCAGCTCGTCGGCATGGGCGATGATGGCATCCGCCGCTTTCACCAGCGCGGCCTTGCGCTCGGCAATGGGCGTGGCGCTCCAGCCCGGGAAGGCGTGTCTGGCAGCGTCGATCGCGGCATCGAGGTCCGCCGCCGATGCGTCGGGCATCTTGCCGAACACTTCCCCCGTTGCCGGATTGCGGACCGCCAGAGTTGCGCCGGTTTCCACCGCTTTGCCGTCGATCGTCATCGGGAAATATTCGGTCATTTTGCTGCTCTCCTCAAGGAGCCGCTTATTGCATTGCGCCGTTGGCTGCACAATAGCTGCTGGTGTCGGACAGGCAAGGCTAGGGACGATAGATTCATACGGAGGCGCAAATGGCAGAATCGAGAATCGAAGGCGGCTGCAATTGTGGCGCGGTGCGCTATGTGCTGACAGCGGAACCGCAAGTGGTTGCAGCCTGCCATTGCAGCAATTGCCGACGTCAGTCCGGCGCTGCATTTTCCGTCAATCTGGTGGTGCCTCTGGATGCCATGGAAGTGACGGG
>CAZIAA010000359.1:0-1881 GCA_964537365.1 uncultured Sandaracinobacter sp. | reverse complement strand
GCGTGGCACAATATGAAGTGTGGTGTTCCGGTCTCTGCCCATGCTTCGAGATCCATGCCGCCCGCGCTCCGGGTGCTGCGCCGCGCTCTTCTCTGATGTCTTGCGGTATGCCGGCCGGCGCTGGCGCCGGGCGGACGGATAGCCGGCGATGGCGGCACAGCTGACGGCTGTTCTGGGGCCGACCAATACCGGCAAGACTCACCTCGCGATCGAGCGCATGTGCGCCCACACTGGCGGCATGATGGGCTTTCCGCTGCGGCTGCTGGCGCGGGAAGTCTATGAACGCGTGGTTGCAGCCAAGGGTGCGCCGCAAGTGGCGCTGCTGACGGGTGAAGAACGAATCCTGCCGCCCGGCGCGCGCTATTTCCTGTGCACCGCCGAAAGCATGCCGACCAGCCGGGCTTTCCCCTTCGTTGCCCTCGATGAAGCGCAACTGGCGGCCGATCCCGAACGCGGCCATGTCTTCACCAATGCGCTGCTGCATGTGCGCGGCACGCAGGAAACCATGATCTTGGGCGCCGATACCCTGCGGCCGCTGGTGCGGCGCCTGTTGCCGGATGCCGAGATCGTCGGGCGGCCGCGCTTTTCCAATCTGTCGTGGCAGGAACCGCGCAAGCTGTCGCGGCTGGGGCCGCGCTCGGCCGTGGTCGCCTTCAATGTCGATGATGTCTATGCGCTGGCGGAAATGCTGCGGCGGCAGAAAGGCGGTGCTGCCGTGGTCATGGGCGGGCTGTCACCGCGCACGCGCAATGCCCAGGTCGCGCTCTATCAGTCCGGCGAAGTCGATTATCTGGTGGCGACGGATGCCATCGGCATGGGCCTCAACATGGATATCGCCCATGTCGCTTTTGCTTCGCTGGCGAAATTCGACGGCCGCCGCCAGCGCCGCCTCACCCATGCCGAAATCGCCCAGATCGCCGGCCGCGCCGGCCGCCACCAGCGCGATGGCAGTTTCGGCACGGTGCAGTTTGGCCTGCCGGGCGAGGACAGCGCCGTTCCCGAAGCATTGTTGACGGATGCCGAAATCGCAGCGGTTGAAAATCACGAATTCCGCCCATTGAAACATCTGATCTGGCGCAATGCCCGGCTGGATCATTCGTCGCTGCCGCGCCTGATCGGCAGCCTTGAAGCCATGCCTTCGGCGCCGGAACTGTATCGCGGCGGCGATGCCATCGATCTGCAGGTGCTGAAGATCCTGGCCGGGGAAAGCTGGGTGGCGGAGCGCGCCACTGGCCGCGCCCTGATCGAACGGCTGTGGGCGGCGTGCAGCCTGCCCGATTACCGCAAGCTGGGCGCGCGCGCGCATGCGCAACTGGTGGCGCGGGTGTTTCGCTTTCTGTCCGAAGGGCAGGGCCGCCTGCCCGACGACTGGGTGGCGGCGGAACTGGCCGTGCTCGACAATGTGGCCGGCAATATCGCCGCGCTGTCGCAACGCATCGCCGCGGTGCGCACCTGGACCTATGCATCGCATCGCAGCGACTGGCTGCGCGATCCGGTGCATTGGGCCGGGCGCACGCGCGCGATCGAGGACCGGCTGTCCGATGCCCTGCACGACCGGCTGACCCAGCGCTTTGTCGACCGCCGCACCTCGCTGCTGCTGCGCGGGCTGAGACAGCAGGGGCATGTGTTGCAGCTGGATGTCGACCCGGATGGCGCTGTGGTTGCCGACGGGATTCTGATCGGCAAGCTGCATGGCTTTGAATTCCACCCCGATCCGGCGGCGCGCGCCGGCGAACGCGTGTGCCGCGAATGACGAAGCCTGATGCAGCAGCGCGGCGGCGACGAGCGCGAGCAGGCCGGCGAGCGTCGCACCGAGCAACGCGGCAGCCGCCGATGCGGCGAGCGCGCGCCAGGCGATGCGCGACGACGGTGGCAATGCGA
>CAZIAA010000358.1:0-1895 GCA_964537365.1 uncultured Sandaracinobacter sp. | reverse complement strand
ATCTACAGAGGTGTAACGAGTGGCGCTGTAAGGAAGATGTTTTTCAATGGTATAAAAATGGAGATATTATTGAAGATAAAGGATTTTTAAGCGTATCGAAAAATCAGAAAACCGCCGAAATGTTTGCCAAAAACGAGGGTTCGGAGTATGCTGTTTTCCGCATAAAGGCAAAAAAAGGCGCGAAGGCCATGGATGTCGAAAGCATTTCCGTTTTCGGCAGTGGTGAGAAGGAGGTCCTTTTCGATAAGGGCGTGCGAATGCGCGTTTTGAAATTCAACAAAAAGACCAGAATCGTCGATGTGGAGATACTGGATGACTGATAAGTCAAAAAAGCCGAAGAGGCCGAAGGATAATCGGGAACGTTTCGTCGAACATGGCGATGGCATCGTTGCAGACTATTCGGAAGCATATGGGGAGCCGGCGGGTTGGTTTACACCGGATGACGACGATGAAACCGCCGATACCGACCGCAATGCATGACCGCGCCATTGGCAGCCTGTTGGGGCTGGCCGTTGGCGATGCGGTCGGCACCACCGTCGAATTCCACCCGCGCGGCACATTCACGCCGCTGACCGATATGCGGAGCGGCGGGCCATTCGGGCTGCGCGCTGGCGAATGGACCGACGATACCAGCATGGCGCTGGCGCTGGCCGACAGTCTGGCCAAATGTGGCGGCCTGGATGAGCGCGATCTGATGCAGCGCTTTGTCAATTGGTGGCGGGGCGGTTCCTACAGCCACAATGGCCGCTGTTTCGATATCGGCGCCACCACGGCGCGGGCGTTGGCGCGGTTCGAAGCGACCGATGATCCGGTTGCAGGCGACACCGCACCCGGCGCGGCTGGCAATGGTTCCTTGATGCGACTGGCGCCGGTTGCGATTTGGGGGCAGCGCATGTCCGCCGCCGAGACCGCCGAACTGGCGCGGCGGCAAAGTGCGACAACGCATGCCACACCGGCCTGTGTGGACGCTTGCGCGGCCTATGCGATTTTGCTGCACCGGGTCATCGGTGATGGCGATTTATCGGGCGGGCTGGAACTGGCGGCATCGCGCGTGCCAGCTGTTGCCGCGCCCTTTGTGGCCGACCATACCATCCGGCCGGCATCGGTGGTGCAATCCACCGGCTATGTGTTGCACACGCTGGATGCGGCGATCTGGGCCGTGGCGACAACGGGCGATTTTCGCACGGCAATTCTGGCGGCCGCCAATCTGGGCGATGATGCCGACACCACGGCGGCCGTCGCCGGGCAACTGGCGGGTGCGATTTATGGCGCGTCCGGCATCCCGGCGGAATGGCTGGATCGGCTGGCCTGGCGCGAGCGGATCGAGGCCGCCGCTGCGCTTTTGTGACAATGATCGACCTCGCTGCCCTGCCTGTCAGTGGCAATCGACGTCGTAGCTGTTCATCGCCGGGTTTGTGCTGATATAGCCGGACGGCGAGACAGTGCAGTTCTGGCCGTTGACGTTGACGCTTCGATACAGGCCGTCATGGGTGACATAGCCCGTGCCATATCCGGGCGCGAGCAAAGCGTCCGTGATCGTGGCGCAGCCGGAGAGTGCGAGCGCGGCGGCAAAGGCGATGATGAGATGGCGCATGCTGCTTTCCTTATAGTGGATTGAAGGGCGGAGCGCGACCGGGACCAGCAGCGCCGCACAGTCGTTCAGTCCAACAGCCGACAGGCGGGAAATATTTGCGCCTGTCAGGCTCTGCGCCGGGTGTGAGGGTGGAGTGCTGCCTGCCGCTTCGCCCCAGTCGCTTATCCGAAGTGGAATGCAGCAGGCCATCAATGGGCAAATTCAATCGCTTCTGATGGTTACATATCCAGCGAGAGCAGCCTTAACCATGCAGTCACAGCAGCCGGATTGTGTGGCGGCTGCTGGTGATCCGCTGCTGGCC
>CAZIAA010000357.1:0-1895 GCA_964537365.1 uncultured Sandaracinobacter sp. | reverse complement strand
AGCTTTTGCCGATATTCTCCGCTTCGATCACCATTTTGGTCTTGCTGTCGTCGGCCTTCACTGAAAGCTTGGCGGTGCCCTGCACCCCCAGCATGGCGCGGCGTTCCGCGCGCAGCACGTGCAGCCGTTCGAGCCGGCCCTGATTGCGCCTGCGCCGCGCGGTCACGCCGCGTTGCAGCCAGTGCAATTCCTGCGCAATTTTCGTGTCGAGCTTGTCGGCGGCCTTGGCTTCTTCGGCGTAAACCGCTTCCATCCAGGCTTCAAAGCCGCCAAAGCCGATTTCCTGCCGGCGCAATATGCCGCGGTCGAGCCACAGGCAGGCTTGCGTCAGCCGGGTGAGGAAGGTGCGGTCATGGCTGATGACGATGAAGGCACCCGTGTAGCGCTGCAGCCAGGATTCCAGCCAGTCAATCGCCTGCAGATCGAGATGATTGGTCGGCTCGTCCAGCAGCAGCAGATCCGGTTCCTCGGCAAGTGCACGGGCGAGGGCGGCGCGGCGGCGCTCGCCGCCGGAAGCCGTAGCGGCATCAATCGACAGGTCGAGACCAAGCTGGGTGGCGATGGAGTCGATGGCGTGCAGCGGCGGGGCGGGATGGCCGGAATCCGTGCCGCTGCCTGCGGCAAAATCGCCCAGGGTGTGAAAACCGCTGACATCCGGATCCTGTGCCAGGCGCACGATGCGGGTGCCGGGGCGCTCGGTGCGGCGACCGCGATCGGATTCGAGTTCGCCCGAAATCAGCCGCAACAAGGTGGTTTTGCCAGCGCCATTGCGTCCGATCAAGGCAAGACGGTCGCGCGCGCCGACAAACAGCGACAGTCCGTCAAAAAGCAGACCTTCGCCCTGATGGAGCGAGATGTTTTCAAGCGATAATACCGGTGCACTCATGAGACTGGCGCGCACTTGCCATGCGCGCGCCATTGAGGCAACCGGTATGCTGCGGGGAGTCGCACCATTCAGAAGGTGTTCACGCCCTGAGAGCTAGGCGGGGGTCGGCGTATGTATCATTTGAGAATCCGAAGCAGATCATGAATTCACCTGTGCAGATTGTGGATGGGCGGCCTTGCTTGATGCTGCTTGCCGCGGCGGCGTTGCTGTTGCTGAGCGGGGGTGTTTTCGTGACTGCGCCGGCGTCGGCACAGGGGCGGCAGATTTCGGATCAGGAACATGCCTGGATCCGCCGCCATGAAGGCCAGAACCGCAGTTTCGAAGAACTTCTGGAAAAGGCCGAGGATGTCGGCCGCGGCCAGTATCTGGGCGTCGAACCGGATATTTCGCGCAATATTTACCGTTTCAAGTTCCAGCGCAGCAATGGCACTGTGGTCTGGGTGGATGTGGATGGCAGAACCGGCCGCCAGCTATCGGTCCGGCAATAAGCCGGGCGTTGCCGCCCCATCCGGGCGCGGGTGGACGCGGCGTGGCCCTTGCAGATGAAGGAAAATCGAAAGCATGCGGATTCTGGTCGTCGAGGATGAACCGACACTGGCAAAACAGCTTCGTGAAACGCTGGAGGCTGCCGGTTATGCCGTGGACAGTTCCTTTGATGGCGAGGACGCGCATTTTCAGGGCGAGAATGAAAGCTATGACGCCGTCGTGCTCGACCTCGGCCTGCCGGAAGTGGACGGGCTGACGGTTCTGGACCGCTGGCGCCGCGGCGGCAATCGGGTGCCGGTGCTGGTGCTGACGGCGCGCGACAGTTGGTCCGACAAGGTCGCCGGGCTGGATGCCGGCGCGGATGATTATCTGACCAAGCCGTTCAAGTCCGAAGAACTGATTGCCCGCCTGCGCGCGCTGATCCGCCGCGCCAGCGGCAATGCTTCACCGGAACTGGAAGCCGGTGGCGTGCGTCTGGACACGCGGTCGAGCAAGGTCACTCTCGATGGTGAGCCGGTAAAGC
>CAZIAA010000356.1:0-1903 GCA_964537365.1 uncultured Sandaracinobacter sp. | reverse complement strand
TCGACCAGTTTGATTTTCAGGGCTATGTGTCGGGACCGCTGACGGAGACTTTGAAAGCCCGCGTTGCGGTCCGGCGGCAGTCGATGAGCGACTGGCAGAAGGGCTATACCGTACCGCTGACAACCGGCCAGCAGGACGTCTGGATGGGGCGCATCCTGGTCGAGTGGGATCCAAGCGACGATTTTCACGCCACTCTCAACTTGAATGGCTGGCTCGACAAGAGCGATACCCAGGCACCACAAGTATTTGGAATACTTGGTCATAATCCAGTGACACCGCTCGATCCGCGCATCGCCGCCTATCCGCTGGCGCCGCACAACAACCGTGCCGCCGACCGCAGCGTCTGTGTGAATGTGTCGCCATTGAACGAGCCGTTCAATCAGATCCCGCCGCCCTATATGTATGATCCACCGCGGCCCGAACATGCCATCAACTGCAAGGGGCTGGCGCGCGACAACACATTTTTTGCCGTGTCGCTGCGCATGGATTATGACCTCTCGGATGCAGTCACGCTGACTTCGATCAGCGCCTATGAACGGCTCGATCGGGATCAGCCGGTCGATGGCGATGGCGTCATCTACCAGAATTACGAAACCTATCAGACCGGCTATATCGACACGCTGTTTCAGGAATTGCGCCTGTCCGGCAGCATCCGGGATACCGGCAGCTGGATCATTGGCGGCAATTTCGAACGCGACAAGACCTTCGACCAGTTCCAGCACGGCATTGCCGGATCGACCAGCACGCCCGTGCTGGGGATCATGGTGAATGGCGCCAAGCCCTGGAACCGGCAGAGCACCAAGACCTATGCCGCGTTCGGCAATATCGAATATCCGCTGACCGACCAATTGTCGGTGCATGCCGGCGTTCGCTATACTAAGGTGAACAAGGATTATATCGGCTGCGCCAATGATTCCGGCGATGGCGGCTGGGCCGCGGTGTCGCAGGTGATGCAGAATCTGTTCGCGCTGGGGCATGGCCTGATCACAGCGGAACAGTTCGCCAATGGCGAAGGGCCGGGCATCCTGGTGCCCGATGGTGCTTGTGCAACCGTTGGTCTGGCGCCCGATTTCCATCCGGCGGCCATTGGCTTCACCCGGCAGCTGAATCAGAATAATTTCTCATTCCGCGCCGGTCTCAACTGGAAGCCGACGCCGGATACCCTGATTTACGCCAATGTCAGCCGTGGCTTCAAGGCAGGCGGCTTCTCGACATTTGCGACTTCGATCGTCGAACAGCTGGTGCCGGCCGTGCAGGAACGGCTGACAGCCTATGAAGCCGGCTTCAAGGCGTCCCTGCTGGAACATCAGCTGCAGCTGGATGGCGCGGTTTTCTATTATGATTACCGCGACAAGCAGATTCTCGGCAATATTCAGGACGTGGTGTTCGGGGCCGAGCCGGCGCTCGTCAATGTGCCGAAATCGCGGGTGACCGGCTTCGAGCTTTCGGCCATGGCCCGCCCGACCGATGGCCTGACGGTCACCGCCGGTGTCAGCTATGCCAAGAGCAAGGTGACAGCGGATTATTTCGACCTCACGCCCTTTTCCACCGAGCGGGTGAATTACAACGGACAGCCATTCCCGGCCTCGCCGCCCTGGCAGGCGTTTGGCGATGTGCAATATGAATTCCCGATCTCCGCATCGGTCACCGGCTTTGTCGGCGGCAATGCCAATTATCAGGATTCGACGGTGCAGTTCTTTTATGATCAGGGCCCCAATCCGGCGATGCCGCGCGACACTCTGGAAGTCCCGTCACGCCTGTTGGTGGATGTGCGCGCCGGGATGGAAACCGGGCCGTGGCGGGTGCAGGCCTATGTCCGCAATCTGACCGACAAATGGTATTGGAATTCGGCGAATTATGTGGTCGACACGCTGGTTCGCTACACTGGCATGCCGCGCACTTA
>CAZIAA010000355.1:0-1904 GCA_964537365.1 uncultured Sandaracinobacter sp. | reverse complement strand
ATCGTGCGCAGCCCGACCTTCCCCGCCGATCAGATCGACCGTGTGCGCGTGCAGCAATTGACTGCGCTGAAGCGCGAAACCAGCGACCCCAATGGCCTGGCCATGCGCGCATTGCCGGAACTGGTCTATGGCAAGGACCATCCCTATGGCCGCAGCTTTACCGGCAGCGGCACCGAGGCCGGGCTGATGGCGGTGGCGCAGGCCGATCTGCAGCGTTACCATCAGGCCATATTGCAGCCGCAGGGCGCGCAGATCTTTGCCGTTGGCGACACCACATTGGCGGAATTGCAGCCATTGGTGGAGCAGGCTTTTGGCGACTGGACGGCGACGAGCGCCGCCGCGCCAGCAACTGCCATGCCGGCGCCGCAGCCGCAGGCCGCAGGCCGGATCATTTTTCTGGATTATCCCGGCACCGAACAATCCGTCATTCTGGCCGCGGCGCCGTCTGCGCTGTCGGGCGGGGACGATATTCTGGCGCTCGATCTTGCCAATGCTGTTTTCGGTGGGCTGGCGTCATCGCGGCTGAACATGGATCTGCGCGAAAAGCACAACTGGTCCTATGGCGCCTGGTCCAGCCTGCCGCCGACGCGCGGGCCGATGCCGTTCATGATTACCGCCCCCGTCGAAACCGATGCGACCGGCGACAGCATCTCTGCAATTCGGGCATTGCTCGATGGTTTTGAAGGCAACAACCCGCCGGATGCCGATGAACTGCGGCTGGCGCGCGACAGTCTGGTGCGGGCCTTGCCGGGGGATTTCGAAACCGGCGCCGACCTGCTGGCCATGCTGGAACGGTCCGCCAATCTCAAGCGGCCGGATGATTATGTCGAACGGCTGCCGGCGCGCGCCAGCCGGCTGACGCTGGGCGATATTGCGGCGGCGCCGCTGCCGCGCAGCCGGGATCTGGTCTGGATCGTGGTCGGCGACAAGGCCCGGGTGCTGCCGCAATTGCGGAAATTGCCATTGCCGGTGGACGTGCGCGCCACCCCGGACTGAGCGCAATCCATCAGAAGCGGGTGCGGATGGTGAAGCCGTAAGTGCGCGGTTCGGCGAGGAAGCTGCCGAACACCGTGGTGGCCGGGGTGCCGTTGCGGATGGTCTGGGCGACGCTGCCTGAACCCAGCAGCGGGGCGTTGAACGTCACCTGCCGGTATTGCGCGTTGAACAGATTCTGCGCCCAGAGTTCCACCGACCAGGCACTGTTGTCGCCATTCACGCCCAGCCGGGCGTTCACCACAAACACCGAATCCTGCCATTTTTCCGGCAATGCATCGGAACCGGTGTTGATCCCCGATTGCAGCCGGTAATCGACATAGGCCAGCGCGCCGAGATAGCTGCTGAGGCGCGGTGTCCAGCTGAGGGCGGCGGTGTGGACGATGCGCGGCGCGTGCGACATGGCGTGCCCCGGCAGGTTGGACAAGGTCGGCGACAATGGCTTGCCGCCAACCCCCACCAGATTGCGGCGGTAATCGCTTTCGATATAGCTGAGCCCGGCCTGCAGCGCGAGATTGGGCGCCGGGAACAATTGCGCTTCGGCTTCGATGCCTTTGGAGATGACTCCACCGCGCAGGCGGTCCGGCGCGCAGCTCCCGGTCAGCGCTGAGGTATCCATATCGGCGCCGCCCAGATCATCGCGGCAGGACTGGATATTTTCGACGACGAAATTGGTGCCGTTCCAGGCGTTCAGCTGAAACTGCGAATAGATCGAGCGGAAAGCCGCGACATTGAAGCGCAGCGTGGAAAAGTCGAATTTGATGCCGATTTCGGCGCTCTTCACTTTCTCCGGCTCGAACTTCAAATCCTCCAGATCAGGCGCGGCGGCCTGCATCGACGAGCGGTCGAGGTTGAAGCCGCCGGCCTTGTAGCCGAGCGCATAGCTGGCATAGGCCGTGACCTGCTGCACT
>CAZIAA010000354.1:0-1912 GCA_964537365.1 uncultured Sandaracinobacter sp. | reverse complement strand
CGGCAATATCCTCGAATGGACTGCGGAACTGGGCGGCAGCGTCCGGCGCAACGCGGCGCTTTATTACCCGCAGCGGTCGGCGTCCGATCCGTTGCAGCCGGGCGAGATGCGCAAATTCGCGCCTTCGGGCGCCGTGGCCGGGATCATTGCCCGCACCGATGCCACGCGCGGCGTGTGGAAGGCGCCGGCCGGAACCGCGGCCGGAATCGCAGGCGGCCGCCCCGCCGAAGTGATGACCGATGCCCAGCAGGGGCCGTTGAATGTGCAGGGCATCAATGCGCTGCGCACCTTTCCGGTTTACAACAGTGTCGTCTGGGGTGCGCGGACGCTGGATGGCGCCGATGCGCTGGCCTCCGAATGGCGCTATATCTCCGTGCGCAGGCTGGCCCTCCATATCGAGAATTCGCTGCAGCGCGGCCTGCAATGGGTGGTGTTCGAACCCAATGACGAACCGCTGTGGGCGTCGGTGCGCCTGAACGTAACCGCCTTCATGAGCCAGTTGCATCGCCAGGGCGCCATTCAGGACGCCTCGGCGCGCTACGCCTTTCTGGTGAAATGCGACAGCGAAACCACCACACAGGCCGATATCAATCTCGGCATTCTCAATATTCTGGTCGGTTTTGCCCCGGTGCGGCCGGCTGAATTCGTCGTCCTGCGCATCCAGCAGCAGATGCAGAGCAACAACTAGAAGGGGCCGATCAGATGTCGCAGTTCAGTGTCAATGCCACCCGCTTCGACCCTTACAAGAATTTCAAGTTCCGGGTGAAATGGGATGGCCGCTATGTCGCCGGGGTGTCCAAGGTGTCCGCCCTGAAGCGCACAACCGAAGTGGTCGAACACCGCGAGGGCGGCGATCCGTCGGTGTCGCGGCGCAGCCCCGGCCGCACCAGTTTCGAAGCCATCACGCTGGAGCGCGGGGTCACCCATGATGTCGAATTCGAACAATGGGCCAACAAGGTGTGGAATTATGGCGCTGGCGTCGGCGCCGAAGTGTCGCTGAAGGATTTCCGCAAGGATCTGATCCTCGACTTCTTCAACGAAGCCGGCCAGCTGGTGATTTCCTATCGGATCTTTCGCGCCTGGGTGTCGGAATATCAGGCCCTGCCAGAGCTGGACGCCAATGCCAATGCCGTCGCTATCCAGTCGATCAAGCTGGAAAATGAAGGCTTTGAGCGCGACACCGATGTGGTCGAACCGGAGGAACTGTCCTTTCTCGAACCCCTGAGCTGATAGCGGGCGGGGGGGTGTTGTGTTGAATGGCGAGACTCTTCTGGATCTCTATCAGCGTGGAACTGCACGCGATGCGCTGGGGCGCGCCGATCTGCTGGGTGAACTGGCCATGGGCACCGAGGCCGACGCCGACGATGTTCGCACAATCGCATTGGGCGAACTGGATCGCCGCATCTGGAAACTCCGTGGCGCGCTGCTGAATGCGGCCGGTCTGCCGCTGGCAGCGGAAGCGGTCTGCACCTGCCCGCAATGCGGCGCGCAGCTGGAGTTTCACCTGCCCGCCGACTTCGCCATTCCCGAAGGCCCGGCATCCGCGCGCGCGGCCGATCCCGTTGCGGTCGAATGGCAGGGCGCGTGTTACCATCTGCGCATGCCGGTGCTGGCGGATTTCGACCCGCAGGGGCTGAACCTGCGCCGGCTGGGCGATGCGCCCTGGCAGGATGCGGGGTTTGTGGCGCGTGCGGCGGACGCGTTGCAGGAAAATGACCCGGCGCTTGGCTTCGATCTCGCCATGAATTGCCCGGATTGCCATGCGGAATTTGCCGAACGCTTTGATCCGGGGGCGTTTTTCTGGGCCGAAATCACCACCATGGCGCGCCGGCTGTTGCAGGATGTCATTCGTCTGGCGCGTGCCTTTGGCTGGTCCGAACGTGACATTCTGGCCATGCCGGCACCGCGCCGG
>CAZIAA010000353.1:0-1914 GCA_964537365.1 uncultured Sandaracinobacter sp. | reverse complement strand
TCAACATGACAATTCCCCTTGCTGTTGCAGGAATCCGAAAAATCAGATGCGATAGTAACCCTCAGCAACATCCATGCCATTCGGGGAAGGCCGACAAGTTACTGAATTTTCGGGATGCAATTTTATACAGTGCAGGGATTTCGTATAATTTCCTTACAGTTCTGCAGCTATAACCTGCGCAATTCCCAACAGATCAGCACAGCGCCGCGAATTGCTCGACAGTGACGGTCTCACCCGACACGATCAGAATATCCGATTGATAGATCATGGTTTCCGGCACGGCGTGCAAAAACGGTTCGCGCGGGCGTTTCACGCCGACGATCGTCACCTTATGGGTCTTGCGCACATCGGTTTCGGCCAGCGTCTTGCCGGCCATGAATGGCGGTGTGCGGGTTTTCGCAATGGCAAAGCCGTCATCGAATTCGATGAAGTCGATCATCTTGCCGGTCACCATATGCGCCACGCGTTCGCCCATTTCGGCTTCGGGATAGACCACATGCACCGCGCCCACACGTTTCAGTATGCGGCCGTGGTTGGTGCTGACGGCTTTCGCCCAGATGTCGTTGCAGCCGGCATCCAGCAGCGCCACCACCGACAGCACGCTGGCCTCGACATCGGAACCGATGCCGACGACCACATGCCGCATTTCGCCAGCGCCCAGTTTGCGCAAGGTCTGGGCATTGGTGCAATCGGCCTGCACCACATGCGTCAGTTCCTCGGAATTGGCCTGCACGATGTCCATGTCGCTGTCGACGCCCAGCACTTCATGCCCCAGCCGCAGCAATGACCGCGCGACGGACATGCCAAAACGGCCCAGGCCAACGACCATCACGGGCGGTGCCGAACGCGCGCTTCTGCTTCTTTCAGCCGACAATTGGCCTCTCCTCCGGATAGCGATAGGGTACATGCCGGACCGTAAGCGCCAGTGTTGCAATCAGTTCCGGCCCGAAGCGCCCGACATACATCAACACCACCATCACCAGCTTGCCGGCGACCGGCATCGACGCCGACAGTCCGGTCGACAAGCCGCCCGTCGCAAAAGCCGACACCACTTCGAACAGGATCTGTTCGACAGGTGCGTGAACAAAGCCCGACAGTATAATGAGCGCCGTCAGCACCGCCGCCAATGCCAGCAGCAATATCGCCACCGCCCGGCGTTCAACCGCCGGCGCAATGCGACGATGAAAGGCGGTGCTCTCGGGGCGGCCGCGAATTTCGCTCCAGACGCTGAACCCCAGCAACAAAAAGGTGGTGATGCGGATGCCGCCCGCGGTCGATGCGCTGCCACCACCGATAAAGATCAGTATCGATGACATCAGCATGCTGTCGCGATGCATGAGCCGCATATCATCGACGGCAAAGCCGCCAGAGCGGGTCATCACCGAATGGAACAGCGCCCCCAGAATCTTGCCGCCGAGGCTTTCGTCGCCCAGCGTTTCCGGATTGCCCCATTCCATGGCCAGAAACAGCAATGTGCCGATGACGATCAGCGCCAGACTGCCCCAGAAGGTCAGCTTGGTGTGGATCGACCAGCGCCGCGGCCGGCGCCAGTGGTGGCGCAGCTCATGAAAGATCGGAAAACCGATGCCGCCGGCAATGACACCGATCATCAGCGGCGCCAGCAGCAGCACATCCAGCCGGTGCGGCGCCAGCCCCTCCGAGAGGATGGAAAAGCCGGTATTGGTAAAGGCCGAACAAGCGTGAAAGAACCCCTGCCACAGCGCTTCCCCGAACGGCATGCCCCAGCTCCAGAAGCGCGCCGTCAGCCATGCCGTCAGCACGCCTTCGAATGCCAGCGTCGACACCAGCACCAGCCGCAACACCTGGCGCACATCGCCGATATCGATGCTGCGGATCTCGACGGAAGTGTGCAATCGTCGGCTGAGCGGCAGACTGCGGGTGACCAGCAACCCC
>CAZIAA010000352.1:0-1922 GCA_964537365.1 uncultured Sandaracinobacter sp. | reverse complement strand
GCCATTGACGCACAAGGCGATCCGCTGCCGGAACGGCTGGCGGCGGCTGGCGCGCAGTCGATCGTGAACGCGTTCATTCCATTTCGCAGCCTGGTCCGCGAAGCAACGGGTGCCGCCGAAGCGGACCGGAAGTTTCAGGTCATGGTGGCGGCCGGCATGGCGCGGCGGGGCTTTCTGAAGGGGGTTGCCAAACAGCGCGGCTGCAAGATCTGAGCGCGCCGGCCGGAACGACTGGCGGCTAGCGGCAGCTGCGCATGCCGCCGACGGGTATGCTCATGGCCATGGCGTTCGGGGCGAGCGGTTCGATGCGCATGGAGCCATCGTCGATGACGGCGCCGTCGGTGATGCCCGGCCGTTCGCCGAATTCCAGCCTGACGGTGATGCGATAGCCCTGGCCTTCATATTGGCCGGGCGCGGTTTCGGCGATGTCGAAGCTGCGCTTGCCCTGGGCCAGGCGCATGGTGCGGGCGCTTTCGTCGATCATGGCAATGCGCAACGGCGGTTCGCGCTTCAGCCACAGGAAGGTGCGGCACCGGCCCGGGTCTGACGGCTGGGTCGGCAGTTCGGATAGCCCGAGAATGGTGCTGCCGGCGGCGGCCAGAACGACAAGAGCAATCATGGCTGAATTTCCAGTCGGGCGTTCAGGGTTGCGTCGGCATTGCGCTGGATGGCAAGGCCCGTGACGTCAAGGCCGGAATCGGCCAGCCGTGCCACCAGCGGCAACAGAACCCGGGCACGTACCGCCGGGATGGTCAGTTGCTGCCCTGTTGCGGTATCGACAATCTGCGCGTCGCTGAGATCGGCGGCCACAATCGCGGATTGCAGATCCATGCTGCCGGCACTGGCCTGCAGCAGCTCGAGAATGGCGGTATCACGGCTGGCATTGGCGAGGCGGGCGGCTGCGCCAGCCAGCGCCGAGGAATCGCCCGGCAGATAGGGGCTGCGACCGCCGATGCGGAATTCCGCGCCATGCCCATCGGTTTCGAACGGCCCGCTGTTGAGCCGTCCCGACAGCAGGTTGATGCCCTCGGCCGATCCGCCCAGCTGCAATTGCAGATCGCCATTGCCGGCAAGGCTGATGCCGTCGATATAGGCGCCGGGGACAGTATCGACGGCGCTTGCAGCAAAGCTCAGTCTGGGGCCAAGAGCAGCGCCTTCGCGGGCCTTGCGTGCTGCATCGAGCCGCGTTGCGGCCTGCGCGGCATTTGCGGCTGGCGGCAAGCCGGCGCGCGCGGCCAGTTGCAGGACTTCGGCGTCCATGCCGGCAATCGCCCGCGTCGTCTGGCGCTGCTGCCACAAAGGCGGCGCCAGCAGCAGCAACAGCAGCAGCCCCAGAAGTGCAAGTGCCATGATGCGGAAACGCCGATCCAGCCACCAGCGGATGCGCGGCGCGAATTCCCCCTGCCGCAAGTCGAGCGGGATTTCATCGCTGATGTCCGGCTCGAATTCCGCCAGACGGGTGAAATCCGCCGGCGCGGCAATCCCGGAAAGTGCTGCGAACAGCTCCGGTTCGGCAATGCCGGCCAGATCCGCCGTGCGGAACAGCAATTGCGGGCCGATGCGGGCAAAGGCCGGATCCGGTTCGGGCAGGCAGAGCGCGGCCGGCACCAGCCATTGCGGGTCGATCCCGGCGGCTTCGAATTCCGCCAGATGCGCTGCCATTTGCGGCCGCCCGATCAAGGCCACCCAGCTGCTGCCATCGGCCAGCGGCGGGCCCACGGCGACATGCAGATCCTCCAGCGGCTGGGCAGCCAGATCGACGGCGCGCATGCGTGCTTCTTCCAGCCGCTCTGTCGGGGTGGCCCCCTGCAAGGGCAGGCGGTGCAGCAGCAGGCCGTCGCTGGCCAGCACGCCGAGAGTGGCGCTGTCGTCGGCATCGGCATCCGTCTTGCCAAGGCTGTTGGCGCTGTGGTCGCGTTCCT
>CAZIAA010000351.1:0-1938 GCA_964537365.1 uncultured Sandaracinobacter sp. | reverse complement strand
CCAGCCGGCCGACAATGGCCAGCAGGTTGAGCGCCCGGGCGCCGACCCAGATGACGGGCGTGAGGATTGCGTCCATGACAGCCATTCGCGCCTGCCTAGCGAGGGTTGGCCGTGGAAGGCAAGTGCCGGCGCGGGTCAGGTATGCGCGGGTCAGGCATGCGCCCCTGTATCCGGTTCCATGTCCGGCCCCAGCGCCGGATCGAGATCGCGCGGGCGTACGAAGAAGCGCAGCCGCCCCGGCAGACCCTCCTCGACTTCGGACCAGTGCGCCACCGGCAGCGCCAGCTGGGCATAGCTGGCGGTCGGGTATTTGGCTTCCGCTTCGCGGCGCAGTTTCGAACTGTCGCCTTCACTCGCCAGCAGCAGCAGATCCTCGATTCCGGGATTGTGCCCGATCAGCAGCAGATGATCATATTGGTCGGGGGTGGCGCGGATGAGGCTGAACAATGTGGCCGCCGACGCCAGATAGATGCGCTGTTCGGCAATGGCCGGAATGGCGGCGCCATAGCCTTGCTCTATGCCGGCGATGGTCTGCTGCACTCGCCGCGCCGGCGAGGCCAGCACATGATCGAAGTGTAGCGCCTGTTGCCGCAGCCATTCGCCGATCCGGGTCGCCGCGCGCAAGCCTTTCTCGTTGACGGGCCGGTCAAAGTCGCGCTCGACGGTATCGTCCCAGCTCGATTTGGCATGCCTGAGGAGGCTCAAGGTCTTCATGAAATGGTCAGTCCCTCTGCTGCGCGCCATTCCGTCCTAGAAACAGCGGCGCTGCGGTGCAATCCCCGGCGCCGCCACGGCCGCCATTCGGGTCATGCAGGAAATCCGCCACCGCGGCGGCGACATCGGCCAGCGGCAGGCGCGCGACTGGAACAACGGTGGGAAAGGCATCGAGCAGCCGCGACGGCATCTGCGGCCCCAGCAGCACGAAGCCGCCGCGATCGTCGCGGCTGCGGATCAGACGGCCGAACGCCTGTTGCAGCCGTTGCCGCACCGCCCGGTCTTCATAGGCGCTGCCGCCGAATGCCGCCTTGCGCGCGCCGTGCAACACCGTCGGCCGCGACCAGGGCACGCCTTCGAAAATCAGCAATCTGAGCGAATCGCCCGGCACATCGACACCGTCGCGCAGCGCGTCGGTGCCCAGCAATGACGCGCGCGGATCGGCGCGAAACAGATCGACCAATGTGCCGGTGTCGACGGCATCGACATGCTGGGCATGGATCGGCAGGCCGTTCGCCGCCAGCCGGTCGACGATGCGGGCATGCACCGCGCGCAGCCGGGCAATGGCCGTGAACAGCCCCAACGTGCCGCCGCCGGCGGCTTCGATCAGCGTGGCATAGGCCTGCGCCAGCGACGCCATGGAGCGGCGGTCGACATCGGTTGCGATCCAGACCCGCGCCTGCGCGGCATAATCGAACGGGCTGCCGGCGCGGAAGATTTGCGCCGTGACTGGCAGATGTCCGCCGGCGGCGGCATCCGCCAGCGGTTCGCCCAGGGTTGCCGAAGTGACCAGCACGCCATGCGCCGGGGTCAGCACATGCTGTGCCAGCGGCAGCAATGGATCGAGCCAGTGGCGCAATATGCCACAATCAATTTCGCGGCCTTCGTGGCGGATGAGGGTGAACCAGTCGACGAATTCGGCCTGCGCTTCGCCGCCCAGCCGGCCAAGCAACTGCTGCCAGGCGGACAATTGCGCCAGCCGCAACGCCAGCCCGCCGCTGGCGGCATCCAGCCGGGCAATGCCGGGCTGGTCCAGCCATTCCGGCACCGAGGCAGCGATTTCCAGCAGCCGCGCCCTGAGGTTCAGCATCGCCCGCGCCAGCCGTTGCAATACCCCGAGTGCTGCGTCCGCAGCCTCAAACAGGCCGGGCGGCAGCGGGCTGATCGCGGCCTCCAGGGTATAGCCGCGCGATTCGTCCGTGGCCTGGGTCAGCACATGGCGGC
>CAZIAA010000350.1:0-1948 GCA_964537365.1 uncultured Sandaracinobacter sp. | reverse complement strand
CGGGCCGAACAGGTGCTGCTGTCGGCGGGCTTCGGCACCGTGGCGACACCCGGCCGGCTCATGCCGGCCATTTCGCTGCTGGCACCACCCGTGCTGCAATCTCCGGAGGCAGTGCAGGACGGCTCGATGGTCAGATTCCGTCTGCAGCGGGTGTCCGGTGCGGCAGGCTATATCGTTGAAATCGCCTCTGATGCGGAATTTACCGATCGGCTTGGCCGGGTGCAAAGCAATGGCCCGACCGCCAGCTTTTCCGATATTGCGAATGGCCGTTATTATGTGCGCGCCTCTGCGGTTGACGGTTATGGCCTGAGCGGCCGGCCGGTGGTGCTGACATTCGAACGTCGCCAGCCTGGCGCGGACGGGCGCGCTTCCGAAGGCGACGCAACCGGCATTGTCGGATTGTCGGAGGTGATTGCAGCCGCCCAGTCCATGCTGGGACTGGCGGACTGGTTCCCGGGTTATGGCGCGCAAGCGGGCGGGGTGTCTGCTGCATCGACTGCGGCGGAGGCGGATGCCGGAGATGCCGCCGCCGGGCCAGCGGCAGCGGAAGAAAGCGCCCTGGCGACATTTTCGGCATTGTCTGCCCTCAGCAGCGATGATCTGGAGATGTCCGGGATCGGCGCTTTCGGGATGGCGCAGGCACCGCTGTCACGCGGCGGCCAGCTCTCTTCTTCCGGCAGCGGCAGCGCGGGGGGTTCGGGCGGCTCTGGTGGTGCGGGCGGCGGCCGGCCCGGTTCGCCATCAGATCGGGATGATTCGGCGGGCGGGAGCGATTCCGGCGTGACGATCATCCCGACCGATCCGGCGCCGGTATCGCCATTCCCGCCCGGAGGCAGTTCCGGGGACGGGGATTCCAGCGGCAATGGCGGACCTGATTTCAACATTCCCGATTCGGGCTGGAACTCCAATATCATTGTTCCGGAACCGGCAAGCTGGGTTCTGATGATTACCGGCTTTGGTGTTGTCGGCGGGCTGTTGCGTGGTCGCCGGCGCCGCGCCTGCGCGGGTTGACACGGTTCTGTTGCCACAGGCGGGGGCGGGAATGACGATGCCGGCCGCGGATCCGCGCATGGCGCAGACAGAACAGGCCGGGCAGGGCCGGCAGGCTGCGCCACCGCCGGATTTCGGCTTTCGCAACCGCGGGCTGCTTTCCAGCTGGCTGATGGTCGTGCTGGGCGTGACTGCGGCCATTATCGCCATCGGCGTGCTGTCGCCACCGGTGCGGGTCGATAATCTGCTGTATGATTTCGTGCTGCAGCTCAGCCGGCCCAGGCCTGATTCGCGCATCCTGATCGTTGCAATCGACGACCGCAGCCTGAACAGGCTGGGGCGCTGGCCCTGGAGCCGCGAGCTGCATGCCCGGCTGCTCGATCAGCTGACACCAGCGCAGCCGGCGGCGGTGGGCTATGATGTGCTGTTTCCCGAACCGCAGGATGCCGCTGCGGATGCGGAGCTGGCCGCTGCCATCCATCGCAACGGTCGCGTGGTGCTGCCCCAGATCGTCGAGATCCCCGGACCGGACGGCAGGCCGGCGCAATGGATTCCCCCTGTTGAACCATTGGCATCGGCTGCGGCGGCGGTCGGCCATGTGATGACACGGCCGGACCGCGATGGTGTGGTGCGCGGTATCGACCGGCTGGTCGACGTGCGGAATGCGCCCTATCGCCATCTGGCGGAAAGCACCGTGGCAATTGCCAATGGCAAGTTGCCGGCGGGTGCGGATGGTCCACAGCGGCACTCGGATGCTGTTTATGCCAGAGGTCGTGATCTGGTGGTTTTCGCTGGCCCGACCGGAAGTTACCCGCAGGTGAGTTTTGCCGATGTGCTGGCCGGGCAGGTGCCGGATGATCTGATTGCCGGACGCATCGTGCTGGTCGGGGCGACTGCAGCAGGGCTGGGCGACCGTTTCTCGACTCCGATGTCCGCGACATTGTCGACCATGCCGGCA
>CAZIAA010000349.1:0-1950 GCA_964537365.1 uncultured Sandaracinobacter sp. | reverse complement strand
GCAAGGGTGTGCCGGTCTATGCTTTCCCCGACGAACTCGACACCTGGTTGCGCGGACATCAGCTGAATCGCCTTCCCCGCCCCAGCGAAAGCGAAACGGCGGACACAGCCCCGGCGCAGACCCCAACCGAGTCAGAGCCCGAACCCGATCACATCCTGCCCGCATATCTGCCCACGGCACCCCTGGTCGCGCGCGCGGGCTGGTCGCGCCGGACGCTCATGGCCGGCGGGCTCGGGCTGTCGGCGCTCCTTGCGGCTGGTCTTGGCCTGTGGGGCAAGCGCGCCGGCCAGACCCCGGCGGCGTCAGTTTCGGGTGACGCCCGCAGCCTTTACAATCGCGGCCTGTTCTATCTGAATTTGCGCACCCGCGAAGGGCTCAGCCGGGCGATTGCATTATTTCAGGATGTGCTCGCGCTCGAACCGGATTTCAACGATGCGCGCGCCGGGCTGGCACAGGCCTATAACCTGAGCGCGCAATATCTCGTGCTGCCGCCCGAAGAAGCCTATCCTGCAGCACTGCGCACCGCGCGCGAACTGCTTGCAGCCGCGCCCGAGCATCCGGGGGGCCTTGCCGCGCTTGCCTTCGCCAGCTTTTACTGGCTGCGGGATTTTTCCGGCGCCTATGAGCTGTTCGAACGCGCCATTGCCCGCGATCCGGACAACGCCGATGTGCATCACTGGTATGCGCTGGCGATCATGCACGATCGCAAATTCGATGTCGCCATTCGCGAAGTCGAGGAAGCGCACCGGCTTTCGCCCACATCGCCCGGCATATTGGCGAACAAGGCGCTGATCCTGCACCATGCCGGCCAGCATGCGGATGCGCTTGCCATTCTGGAGCCGCTGGCCACGACCCAGCCGGGGCTGCTGTCTCCGGTCAGCTATCTGGCAACGATCTACCTCGACATCGGTCGCGATGCGGATTTCATTGCCGCCTATCGTCAGGCCGCCGATCTGGTCGAAGACAGGGCCCGGCAGGAAATCGCCGATGCCGCCAGCCGGGGCCTGGCCGGCAATGGCCGCACGGCCATGCTCGACAGCATGCTTGCCGTGCAAACCCGGCTTTTCGACGAAGGCCGGGAACGCGCCTTCAAGGTTGCGATTACCGCCGCTTATCTCAGGCAGGTCGAACGCACGCTGGATTATCTCGAACTCGCCATTCGGCGGCACGAACCGGATATTCTCGGCGCGCGGCTGGAACTTCCGGTCGATCTCCTGACCGGTTCGCAACGCTATGTCGATCTGGTCAGACAGATCGGTTTTTCGATCGAATAGTTTTGAAAAGGGGAATGTTCGACAGCCCAGACATGCAGCAACGCCTGCAATCGCTGCTGCCGAAGCCGGGAAGCGCCGCCCGGAATCGGCCCGGCGCGCACAGCCGCGCGACAATCCCGCATTCCGAGCCGCCCGGCAGGGCAAATGCAGCCGGTCTTGCCACTGCGGTCAGGTGATCGATATGCCAGTGGATGTTCTTCTGCGGTCGCAAATGGCGGTTCAATCGGGCTGCAATCCCGCCGCCGCCACGCGCGCTGCCGGCATAGACATAGCGGCCGGGAACAAGCACGCCCGCCACCCGCCCGCGTGCGATAGCAAGCGGCCGATCGAGCGTCGCCACAAGAACATAGGCGCCCTTCGCCCCGGCGCCGGGCGCAGCATTGTCATATGGAATGGCTTCGGGCAGCAGGCGCCGAAGCAACGCCTGAATCTCCCGGCCGTTTTCCCGCGCAAGCGCCCTCAGAGCGTGGTTTTTCCTTCCACCCAGGCCAGCGCCGCGTCACGCTGGTCCGGTTTGAACACCTTGTAGCTGATGAACGGCAGCAGCGCGCTTTCAATGCGTGTCATCACCCGAAGCCAGGCCTGATCCGCAACAGCGCCTGCCCCGCCTCACCGCTTCCGCACACCCAGACACCCCTTCCTGCCTGTGCAAAAGCTTCCCGAGCCCGCTGGCTTG
>CAZIAA010000348.1:0-1956 GCA_964537365.1 uncultured Sandaracinobacter sp. | reverse complement strand
CGGTGCACAAGGCGCGCGCAGGTCGAGGCCTCGAGGAAGAAGCGCTGGCGGAACGCGAACAAGTGCATGCACGCCAGCTGCAGGCCATGCAGAGCGAGTTTGAACGGCTGGCTGCGCAAGCGCTGGAACGTGCCCAGAAACGCTTTGCCGAACAGGCCGGTGAAACCCTGAAGTTGCACCGCGCCGAAGCCGCCAAGGGGTTGAACAGCAACCGGGAAGCGCTGGAAAAGCTGGTCAACCCGATGAATGAAACGCTGGCCCGCTATGGCGAACAGCTGCGCCTGCTCGAAAACCGGCGCGAACAGGCCTATGGCTCGCTGTCGGAACAATTGCAGGCGGTTGCGACCGGCCAGCAGGCCGTCCGCCACGAAGCCGGCAAGATCGTCGCGGCGCTGCGCAGCTCGGCGCGGGCATCCGGCGCCTGGGGCGAAGCGCAACTGCGCAATGTGCTGGAAATGGCCGGCCTGCGCGAAGACATCGACTTCACCTTGCAAACCACCACCACGACAACCGATGGCGCGCGGTTGCGGCCGGACGCCGTGCTGAACCTGCCCGGCGGCCGGGAACTCATCATCGACAGCAAATGTTCGCTGGCGGATTATCTGGCCGCGTCGGATGCCGAAAACGACGATGACCGCAAGGCTGCCCTGCGGCGCCATGCCCTGGCCGTGCGCAACCATGCCAAAAGCCTCAGCGAAAAGGCCTATTGGAAGGAATTCGCGCAATCGGCGGATTTCGTCATCATGTTCATGCCGGGCGAAAATTTCCTGTCGGCGGCGCTGGAAAAAGATCTGGACCTGCTGCGCTGGGCGCTCGATCAGCGCATCCTGCTGGCTGGCCCGACCAATCTGCTGGCAATTGCCCGCATCGTTTCCATGGTCTGGCGTCAGGAAAAAATGGCCGAGGAAGCCCGCGCCGTCGGCACCCTGGGCGCCGAGCTTTACGCCAGCCTCGCGACCATGACCGAGCATGTCACCCGCGTCGGCAACAACATCCAGCAGGCCGGCAGCGCCTATAATGATTTCATCGGCTCGCTCGAAGCGCGGGTGTTGTCGAAGGCGCGCAAATTCCCCGACATGGGCGTCGAACAGGGCAAAAAGACCATTCCCGAACTGTCCCGCATCGATCAGCCCCTGCGCCAGCTGCAAGCGCCGGACATGCGCCCCCGGACAGACCGGCAAGCGCTCGATGGCTCTGCCTGAATGTCCGGCCTCATGCCGCCCATGTTGAATGATTCGCCGTGCCTGCTATAGGCAGCGCAAGTTCGAGAGGTTTGAAGTCATGCGCACGGCGACCATTACCCGCAAGACCAACGAAACGGATGTCTCCGTCACCGTCGGCCTCGATGGCAGCGGCAAGGCATCGATCACCACCGGAGTCGGCTTTTTCGACCATATGCTCGAACAGATCGCCCGCCATGGCCTGTTCGATCTGGACATCCGCACCGTCGGCGACCTGCACATCGACACCCATCACACCGTCGAGGACACCGCCATCGCGCTTGGCCAGGCCTTTGCCAAGGCGCTTGGCGATCGTGCCGGTATCGTACGTTATGGCGAAGCCTGTGTGCCGATGGATGAAACGCTGTCGCGCGTCGCGCTCGACATTTCCGGGCGGCCCTATCTGGTCTGGCGCGTCGCGTTCACCCAGCCGCGTCTTGGCGCGCTCGACACCGAACTGATTTCCCATGTCTTTCACAGCTTCGCGCAGCATGCCGGCATCACCCTGCACGCGGAAAATCTCTACGGCTGCAATAACCACCATATTGCCGAAAGCCTGTTCAAGGCGCTGGCCCGCGCCTTGCGTCAGGCCGTTGCCATCGACCCCGGACAACAAGGTCGGGTTCCATCCACCAAGGGCACACTCGTCTAGGGTGGCGGAAACGCAGCTTGATCTGCAGATTCCTCTGCAAAAATTGCGTTCCCGCCTCTTGCGCTTTGGCTTTTTTCGCCCGAT
>CAZIAA010000347.1:0-1964 GCA_964537365.1 uncultured Sandaracinobacter sp. | reverse complement strand
TGGCCTGTTTGGAATCACCTACCGGCCGCCGCTGGGCATGGCACTGACGACGGCCATCTCCGGCTATGTGATGGCGCTTCTGGGCGTCTATGTCATGGCACTGATCTTCAATTGGCTGGCGCCCAATTTCGGCGGCACGTCCAATTCCATTTCGGCGCTGAAGCTGGCGGCCTTTTCCGCCACGGCCGCCTGGCTGGCGGGGATCTTCCAGTTGCTGCCGGGGCTGGGCTGGTTGGGCATTCTTGGCCTCTACAGCTTCTATCTGCTCTATGTCGGCGGGCCGCTGCTGATGCGGATCCCGACGGAAAAAGCCATGAGCTACACCATCGTGACCGTCATCGCATCGCTGGTGGTGTTTCTGGTCGTCGGCGCAATCGCCAACCGCGTCGGCGCAGTCGTGTCGCCGAAAACCGCTGCATCCGGCCGGGTGTCGGGCACGGTCAACATTCCTGGCGTGGGCGCCATTGATCTGGAAAAGGTGCAGCAAGCCGGCGAGCAGATGCAGCAGGCCGTGCAACCAACGCAAGGCGGAAACGCCAATGTCATTGCCCCCGACAGGCTGCAGGCCATGCTTCCGGAAGCGTTGGGCGCCTGGAAGCGCACGGAAATCTCCAGCAGTGGCGGCGGCGTGGCGGGTCTGGGCGGATCAAAGGCCGATGCGCGCTATGCCCATGACGGCCAGTCCTTCAAGCTGGCAGTCACTGACATGGCGGCCATGGGCGGCCTCGCGGCCCTGGCCAGTGCAGCGAATGTGCAGTCCAGCCGCCAGACCGAAACCAGCTATGAGCGGACCGCAACCATTGATGGGCGGCTGACCACTGAAGAATGGGACAATTCCCGCAATCGCGGCAAGTTCAGCGTGCTCATTGCCAACCGTTTTCTGGTCGAAGCCAGCGGCCAGGCGCCCAGCATTGATGCGCTAAAGCAGGCCGTGAACGCTGTCGGGATCGGAAAGCTGGAAAAAATGGCCAAGGCATCCTGATCCGCTGCCACAAGACCGGTGCTGCGCCCTTTCAGTCATCGACCTCGATCTCGACCTTGTAGCGGCCATGCCGGTATTTGGCATCCAGCTCGACCCGGTTCAACTTGCCGCCATTGCTGCGTTCGAGATGCGCTTCGAAACCATTGCTGGTCTTCCGGTCGCGGGTGACTCGAAAGCCCTGTTTTTCCAGATAGGCCCGGTAAAAGGCAAAAACCGCTTCGGTAGTGTCATCAGAATGGAAATAGAGCGTATATTCATCATCATCACGGTCGATATGGGTCTTGCTGGCATTGCTATATTGCGGAATCTGAAGGCCGTTCCAGGCGGATGTCTGCGCCTGCAACCGGGCCGCCCCCAGCGCAAACGCAATAACTGCGGATAACAGGAATAAAAACCGCACGACCGGCAGCCACGGCTGGCTGGCTGCCAGCGGCATGCCAGACGCTTTGGGCGAAATTGTCTGTCCGATCTCCATTGTCGCATTCTCCTGTAATGGCTCGCTGCGCACCCGAAGCACGCTTTCTGCCAGCCCCCTGCCCGCAGCAATATTACGCGCGGCGCGGCGCGGCGTCCACCATGGCGCGCGGGCACTTCCCGGCACGGCCAATTTTCGAGTGAGAGGTTAGCAGCGGAGAAGGGGGAATTTATCATGGCAGAATCGCCCGCGCAGGCCGACCAGCCTTGATACCCCCTCAGATCAGGGCGCGCTCCGTTGCGACGGAGGTTCCTGCCCGCCATTCGCAGCAAGCGCAGCACGCGCAAGCGCGGCAGCTGCACTCTTCGAAGCGATATTGTCCACCCGCTGCCAGTCCTGCCGCGCCGCCACAACATCCCCCGAAGCCGCGGCGATATTGCCGCGCTCCAGCAGGACATCGGCATTTTCCGGCGCAAGTTCGACCGCCCGGGCGATATCCGCCCGCGCCCGCGACAGATCCTGCTGCCGCCGCGCCAGTGCAGCCGACAACAGCCAGCCATCGGCTTC
>CAZIAA010000346.1:0-1964 GCA_964537365.1 uncultured Sandaracinobacter sp. | reverse complement strand
TGGCAATCGCCGTCGCCTTCACCATGGGTTCGCTGCCGCATTATTCCGAACTGATGAAAAGCCCGCAGGGGCAATCGGTGGTCATTCGTGCCGCCGATGGCACCGAACTGGTCACGGTGGGGCCGAGCTATGGCCGCTGGCTCTCCTATGGGGAAATTCCCGACAGCATGATCGAAGCGATGAAGGCGGTCGAGGATCGCCGTTTCGATTATCACCCGGGCATCGATCCCATCGGCATGTTGCGCGCCCTGAAGGTCAATCTGCAATCCGGCGGCCGGGTGCAGGGCGCCTCCACCATCACCCAGCAACTGGCGCGCAATCTGTTTCTGACCCGCACCCGCAGCTATTGGCGCAAATTGCGCGAAGTGGTCGTCGCCCTCGCCATGGAGCGGACCTACAGCAAGCAGCAGATCCTCGAAGCCTATCTGAACCGGGTGTATTTCGGTGGTGGCGCCTATGGCATCGATGCCGCCAGCCGGAAGTTTTTCGGCCATCCGGCAACAAGACTGACGCTGGAACAATCGGCGATCATTGCCGGTCTGGTGAAGGCGCCCAGCCGCTATGCGCCGACGGCGGACCCGGAACGTGCCCGTGGCCGGGCGCGAATCGTCATCCACACCATGCGTGATGCCGGCGTCATCACCCCGGCCGAGGAAGCCGCGGCCGATGTCGGCAAGGTGCATTTCGTGATTGATCGCCGGCAGGGCGATGTGCGCTATTACACCGACTGGGTGCTGACCCAGCTGGATACGCTGACCGATGAAACGGTGGAAGCGCTGGATGTGACGACCAGCCTCAACCCGCGCCACCAGGCCGCGGCCGAACAGGCCGCCAAGGCGCAGCATCTGAGCGGCACGCAAATCGCTGTTCTGGCCATGCGCACGGATGGCGCAGTGACGGCGATGGTGGGCGGGCGCGATTACGCCACCAGCATGTACAACCGCGCAGTGACGGCACAGCGGCAGCCGGGCTCATCCTGGAAGCTGTTCGACTATCTGGTGGCGCTGGAAGAAGGCCTCACGCCGGATTCGATGGTCGTCGACGAGCCACTGCACATCGGCAACTGGAGTCCGCGTAATTCCAATGGCCGTTATCAGGGCACCGTCACCCTGCGTCAGGCGTTTGCGCAATCGATCAATACCGTCGCCGTGCGGCTGGCCCAGCGCTATGGCTTTGACAATGTGGCGCGCATGGCGCGGCGGTTTGGAATCACTACGCCGATATCGACTCAGCCGTCGATGGCGCTCGGCACCAGTGATGTCACTCTGCTGGAAATGACCGCTGCCTATGCTTCGGTTGCAAGCGGCGGAATCGAAGCCCGGCCCTGGGCGATCCAGTCGATCACCACGGCTTCGGGGCGCATGGTCTATAACCGCCAGCCGGACGCGCCGCGCATATTGGTGGCGCCATTCGTTGCCCGCTACATGACCAGCATGTTGCGTTCGGCAGTGGAAACCGGCACTGCGCGGCAGGCGCAGATCGGCCGCGAACTGGCCGGCAAGACCGGCACCACCAGTTCCAACAAGGATGGCTGGTTCATTGGCTTCACACCGGACCTGACCGCTGGTGTCTGGATCGGCCGCGATGATGCCCGCCGCGTAGGTGGGCTGGCCGGCGGGGGCGCGCCGGCGCGGGCCTTCGCTGCGTTCATGAGCCGCGCGCTCGAAGGCGTGTCGCCGACACCGCTGGATGATGAAGTGGACATGCCGGGAATCGATGGCTCCGAGCCGGACGATGAAGCCTATGGCCTGAGCCAGACCGGGCTGTTCCCCGACGATGGCGGCGTGCTGGACCCGGGCCGGCTGGACCCCAGTCTGAATCCCAATCTCAATTCCGGCCCGGCCGTGAACTCCGGTGCGGGCCTGCCCGATGCCGGCAGCCATGCCGGCATCGGGCAGGCCCCTGTCAGCAAGCCTGCACCATTGACGGATGCCTGGCTCGAAGATGTCATGAAGCCGGCCGCC
>CAZIAA010000345.1:0-1968 GCA_964537365.1 uncultured Sandaracinobacter sp. | reverse complement strand
CGACCTCGTCCATGGCCACGAAATCCTGCGGTCCGGTCTGCGCCGCGCAGCCGGTAACGATGATGCGCGCCTCCGGATTCTCACGCCGGGCCTTGCGGATCGACTGCTTGGCCTGCCGCACCGCTTCCGCCGTGACCGCGCAGGTGTTGAAGATGATCGCACCGCCGGACAGCTCGCCCAGCCCCGCTGCGGAAGCCTCGCGGCGCATGACCTCGGACTCATAGGTGTTCAGCCGGCAGCCGAAGGTGACGACCTCGATGCCCTTGTCCTGCCGCATGGGTTCGTTGTCGCTCATCAGGCCGCGCTCTCGGCATCCCGCTGCCATGCGCCGGTGGCCGGATCGAAGGTGCCGGAAAACTCCCATTCGGCAGCACCCGTCAGGACGACATGATCGTCCTCGCGCCACTCGACATGGAGCTGACCTCCGGGCGCGGTCAGCGAAACGCTGCGCCCGGTGCGCCGGGTGCGCGCGGCACAAACCGCAGCAGCACATGCGGCAGAGCCGCAGGCTCTGGTCAACCCCGCCCCGCGCTCCCATGTGCGGATGGTGAGATGATCCGGCCCCGTCACCTGCGCGATGGTGATGTTGGCGCGCTCGGGAAACAGCGGATGATTTTCGAGCAACGGCCCGAAGCGGTCGAGCGCATAGGACCACACGTCCTCGTCGACCCAGAAGATGGCATGGGGATTGCCCATGGAGACTGCGGACGGAGAATGCAGAACCGGCGCGTCGATCGGGCCGACCTGCAATTCGATCATGCGCGTGTCGCGGAATTCCTCGGCCAGCGGAATGTCCTGCCAGCCGAAGCGCGGCTTTCCCATGTCGACAGAGATCAACCCATCCTCATGCTGACGCGCATTGAGGATGCCGGCAACCGTCTCGAAGGTGAAAGCGTCCTTGCCGGTGTCGGCCGCCAGCGCCTGCACCACGCAGCGCGTGCCATTGCCGCAAGCCTGCGCGAACGAGCCATCCTGATTGAGGATCTCGATGAAATGGTCCGTACCCGGCGTGCGGGCATCGTGAATGGCCATGA
This sequence comes from uncultured Sandaracinobacter sp., assembly GCA_964537365.1. Lineage (GTDB taxonomy): Bacteria > Pseudomonadota > Alphaproteobacteria > Sphingomonadales > Sphingomonadaceae > Sandaracinobacteroides. The sequence goes on along the minus strand of CAZIAA010000345.1, from coordinate 934 downwards.
TCTGATCGAAATGCGTGGCCGGATCGGCGGCAAGCGCAAGGGCCGCCTGCGGCGATACGCGGTCAGTGCGCCCGCGCATGTCCGCAACGATGATCTCGTTGCCGATACCGTTCATCCTGGCGAAGGGAGCCGGGCCTGACATGTCCATTTCGTTTCCAGCTTGTTCCAGCGCGCTATATGGCGGAAACAGCCGGGAATTACCAGTGCAGTCCGGACGGGCCATCCGCCACGACGAGGCGGCTGCGCCTTCATTATGCGTTGCAAAAACATCACACAAGCCAACGCAAACCTTATTTTAACCATATCAAGTTGAAATTCTGCCACCTTCACCGAATTGGTAGGGGGCGAATAGTGAGACGGCGCCGGTCAGGCCCCGCGGAGGTTGCGATGACATTTCTGAGAACGGGCGCGATCGTGGCAATTGGCGCCGCCCTGTTGGCAAGCGGCTGTTCCAGCACGCGGTTTTCCTCCATGGACAACACACGCCCCGAGCCGCTGCAGCCCGCACCGTCGGGTACGATCTCATCTAACCAGCTCCCCCCGCCCACCGGACCCAGCGTTCCGGGCGATCCGTCGCAGTTCCCGGCAGCACCCCAGCAAAACACGCAGGTCGCTTCCCTGCCGCCGGATGGCAGCGCGCCTGCAACGGCCGCCGACCTGACGCCCGCCAGCGTCGCCGGTGTGTGGACCGTCAATGTCAGCGGCCAGAGCTGCAAGGTCGCGACGCCGCAAACCAAATTCGGGCAGGGTTACCGCGCCGGCCCGCTTCGCTGTCCCGCCCCGGTCGATGGCGTGAAGTCCTGGAACGTCGCCGGTAAGCAGCTTACGCTCTACGATCAGGACGGCGGCACGCTGGCCCGCCTCTACTCGTCGGGCGGCGGCCGCTTCGATGGCCAGACGTCCAATGGCCAGCCCATCGCGCTGACCCGCTAGA
>CAZIAA010000344.1:1272-1977 GCA_964537365.1 uncultured Sandaracinobacter sp. | reverse complement strand
AACCGGGCTGGCGATGCTGCGCAGCGCCACGCACAGATCATTGGTGTAATCGAATACGCTATCCAGCTTCTTGGTTTCATGGGTATAGCGCGCGCCCAGCGTCAGGCTGAGCCGGTCCGGCACCAGATCAATGACATTATGGGTAAAGAAGGCGTAATTCCGGCTCTGATGGTCGAAAAAGCCATCGCCGCCCATTCCCGTCCCCGGCAGCCGCGATGCGCCGAGCGCTGTCGCCAGACCGGCATAGCCGGGCCAGACACTGGCCGGCAGCGTGGTGCAGCGCGGCAGCGACGGATCGAGCGCGGCCGGCGCCAGCGCCGCCGATACCAGACAATCGCCGAATTTTTCCGCATCGGCGCCAAAGCGGATATCGCCGGCCGTGCGCAGCTTTTCATTGGCGAAATAGCCGCCGATCAGCCAGTCCAGCCGGCCCTCGAACAGCTGTCCCTGCAGACGCAGTTCCTCGCTGAAGGTCTTGAAGCGGGTGCGGGCGCCGCCGGCATCACCGTAATGCCAGATGTCGATATTGTCATAGCTCGAATTCTGGAAGAACGTGCTCTTGAATTCGCGATAGGCGGTGATCGAAGTCAGCTTGGCGAATGGCATATCCCAGTTGAGTTCCGCCGAAATGCCGCCCTGATCGACATTGGTGCGGAAATCCTGCCCCGGCGCAATCGCGGTCTTGAACATGTCGCCGGGCTGGAT
>CAZIAA010000344.1:0-1262 GCA_964537365.1 uncultured Sandaracinobacter sp. | reverse complement strand
CCGCAGCAATGGCATCAGCGTATTCGGCCCGAACACCACATTGCCATCGGCATCACGCGACAGGCTGTAAGCTTCGCCAACACCCGCGGTGCAGCAATGTTCGCGCTGCTTGGTGAAATCGGCAATGACGCGCAGCGACAGATCGTCCGTCGGTTCGTACAGCAATTGCCCGCGCAGCATCCAGCGGTTGCGGTCGTTGATCTTGCGGCCGGACACGACATCTTCGATATAGCCGTCGCGCTCGTTCCAAAGGCCCTCCAGCTTGAACGCCAGCCGGTCTGGAATCAGTTCATAATTGACGCCGCCTTCCAGCCGTTTCTGGTCGTAATTGCCATAGCTGGCATTGGCATAGACATAGTCTTCGAATGCGGGCGCCTTGGTGACGACATTGATGATCCCGGCGGAAGCATTGCGGCCAAACAGCGTGCCCTGCGGCCCGCGCAGCACTTCGATTCGTTCGACTTCGCCCAGATCCGACAGGCCGGTGCCGGTGCGGCTACGGTAGACGCCATCGATGAACAGCGCCACCGAGCTTTCGATGCCCATGTTTTCGCCGACCGTGCCGACGCCGCGAATCCGGGCCGAGAACACAGTCTGGTTGGACGCCCCCGACACCAGCAGCGATGGTGCCAGCTGATTGAGCGCGCGGATATCGGTGGTGCCGGAATCGGTCAGTTGCGCGGAGGTGATGGCGCTGATGGCGATGGGAACATCGGCCAGCGCCTGTGCACGCCGGGTCGCCGTCACGATGATGTCCGACATGATCGCCGGTTCCGCCGCCACAACTTGCGCGAAGGCCGGCACAGCCATGGCCGATGCCAGCCAGGTGCCGAGCGCACAGGACAGGCGCAATCCCGTCAACCCCGTCGGCTTTGCCGCCCGCGCTGATCTTGCCGACTTCGCCATTTCCCTCGACATGCGCTCCTCCCGTTACCGACCCCTCCATCCGCAATGGAGTGTTACGCAATGTCCGGGCCTTCGCAATGATACCGGGACCGCAGCCGGATTTTACTTGCCGACTGTTGTAAATGGGGCACGAAATTTTGGTTATTTATTATAACGCAGTGCAATTTTATTCTGTAACAGAAAAGCGCCGGCCGGTATCTGTTTCCGGCACAGTAATCAGATGTCGATTGGAAACTGTTTCGCGCAAAATTCGCAATCGACCCGAATGAGACCTGTGGAATCCCGCATTTCCGTCCGTTCATCTTCGGGAAATTGTTGCAGCACCTGGCGAATATGATCGACGGAACAGCGGCAGC
>CAZIAA010000343.1:0-1998 GCA_964537365.1 uncultured Sandaracinobacter sp. | reverse complement strand
CAGCCGCAACACCTGGCGCACATCGCCGATATCGATGCTGCGGATCTCGACGGAGGTGTGCAATCGCCGGCTGAGCGGCAGGCTGCGGGTGACCAGCAACCCCAGCAATGTGGCGCTGGTCATGATGCCGATGCCGCCAACCTGAAACAGCCCGAGCAGCACGACCTGCCCGAACGGCGACCAATAGGTAGAAGTGTCCACCACGGTCAGGCCAGTGACGCAGAACGCCGAAGTGGCGGTGAACAGAGCGGTGATGAAATCCGCGGCTTCGGTGCCGGTCAGCCCGCCGGCCCGCGACACCGGCAGCATCAACAATACCGTGCCGATGGCGATCCCCAAAAGGAAGACCAGCGGCACCATACGCTCGGGATGGCCGACTGGCTGCCGGTCCACACGCTCAACGAGGCTTCTGCTATCCAAAGCATTCTCCCCTTGCTGTTTTCCCCTAGCGCCAGAGCAGCAGGGAAAGCAACGCAGGGAAATCCTTCAGAGACTCAGGATTTGAGCTTCGCGGCAAGTTCGGCCGCGTGGCGGCCCAGATAGCGCGCGCCATCGAGGTCGGTTTCACTGGGCAAGCGGCTGTGGTCGGCGCCGGCAATGGTGCTGGCGCCATAGGGCGAGCCGCCCGCCACTTCGTCATGTCGCAGCTGGCCGGTAAAGCTGTAGGGCAGGCCCGTCACCACCATGCCCAGATGCAGCAATTGGGTGATGATTGCGAACAAAGTTATTTCATGGCCACCATGCTGGCTCGCTGTCGAGGTGAAGGCAGCGCCGACCTTGCCGACCAGCTTGTCCTCCAGCCAGATCCGCCCGGTCTGGTCCCAGAAATTCGACATCTGACTGGCCATATGGCCATAACGGGCAGGGGCGCCGACGATGATGGCATCGTAATCCGGCAGTTCGTCCACCGTGACGATGGGCGCCGATTGTTCCTTGTAGCCGCTGGCGCGGGCGATTTCATTGGGGACAAGTTCCGGCACTCGCTTGATGAACGCTTCGCCACCGGCCCGGCGCACGCCTTCGGCAACGGCATTCGCCATGATTTCCAGCTGGCCATAGCTGGAATAGTAAAGCACGAGAACCCTGGTCATCGGACCTCCCTGTTGGCAGTCTCGGTTCGCCGGCACGCATCGCCCGCATAAAAGCAAAGTTTGCTTGCTATGCGCTGGCGACCGGAATTTCCAGCCCCGTATCGGTGCGCGCGGCGCAAATCGCCGATGCCGCGCCACCTGTCGGCGTAACAGAATCCGCGCGCATGCAATCCACCAGGCGGATGGCCGGTCGCGCCAATGGCGACGCCCGCCCGAGCACCAGCACCGCCACATGCTCGGCCAGCAGCGGCGCCAGCGTGAAGCCGCGCCCGGCCAGAGCCGTCAATGCGAACAGCCCGGAATCGACCCTGCGCGCAATCGGCTGATTATAGCCGGTCGCCGCCCGCACCCCGGCAAAAGACTGCAATGGCTGCTGGCCCAGCATCGCCGCCAGTTCCGGCTTCATTCGCGCCAGAGCCGCCAGATTGACCTGCTCATCATCGGCGTGCACCGACCAGTCCGCATCTCCCCGACCATGCGTCGCGCCGAACAGCAGGCCATCATCGGTCGGAATGAGATAACCGCCCCAGCTTTCTGGCCGTGGCCGCAATGGCAGCCTGGCGGTGGTGACCTGGCCGCGCACCGGCCGCAGCGGCAGATCAGCCAGCGCCGCCGTGCCGATCCCGGCCGCCAGCACGACGGCATCGAATGGCCCGAACTCCGCCAGCCACCAGCCATCGCCGGCGCGGCGTGGCCGGTCCAGCCGCAGCGGCACGACTTCGCCCGGCAGCCAGCAGCGCCGCAATCGTTCGGGCGCAACCACCAGCGCATCGCGCAGATGCAGCCGGTCGCCCTCCATCCGCAGGCTGCCCGCCGGATAGAGGCCGCTCGCCAGCGTTGCTGCGGCACGCGCCGGCTCGTCCCGCTTCAGCCACCAGTCCGCGCCTTCGGCAATGATTGCGTCCGC
>CAZIAA010000342.1:0-2002 GCA_964537365.1 uncultured Sandaracinobacter sp. | reverse complement strand
TGCGGTCAGCGAGGAACTGGCGCACTCCGCGGACGGGGATGTTTGGGAATTCTATGAACAGACCCATCGCGCCGAGCGTTTCCACGGCCTCACTGGCTGCGATCCACAAAGCCTGACGCAAAAGCCCGTCGAGCGGCGCGTGTTCGCCCCCACTGCGAACTGGCAACCCAATGCCGGCATGGAAGCCGCCACGGCGGACGGGCAATCGCTGCTGGTCATTTCCGAGCAGATGCCGGTTGCCGACGATGATCGTCAGGCGTTTGTTGCAGCGCCCGGTGGAAAAATATCCACCTTTGCCTGGGTGCCGCCGGAAAATTTCGACCCGACGGCGATGGATCTGATGCATGATGCCGCCGGCAAACCGCATATCGTGGTGCTGCACCGCCGCTTTTCACCGCTGCGCGGGCTGGCTGCGATCATTACTGAGGCACCGCTGAACATGCCACCGGACGCCCGGATCGAAGGCACGGATGTGGCGATACTGATTCCGCCTTACACCATCGACAATATGGAGGGGCTGGCCATCCGCCATGAAGACGGCCGGAATTATGTCTATCTGGTTTCTGACAACAACTTCAATTTCTTCCAGAAAACCCTGTTGATGAAGTTCGAGCTGCTGCCGGCAAGCAAGGATGGAAAGTAACGCCGGCAACCGCATTCGATATGGTACAAAAACAGGCAGCCGGCACAGTCTCCTGTGCCGGCGGGCGCCCGGCCTATTGCCGGGGCATGTCCTGAAAATCCGCAATCGGGCGAAGATCATTCGCCCTGAGCTCGCCTCCGCCCAGCTCAGGCGCTGGTGGCGAGCTTTCTGGCGATTTCCCGCTTCAGCCGGCGCGCCCGCAGGCTCAGTTTCTCGGAGCGGGTCTTCAGCAGCCAGTTGTCCAGGCCGCCGACATGCTCCACCGAGCGCAGTCCATGCGCAGAGACCCGCAGCCGTACCGAACGCCCAAGGCTGTCGGACATCAGCGTGACCTGCTGCAGATTGGGCAGGAAGACGCGCTTTGTCTTATTGTTGGCGTGGCTGACGTTGTGGCCGACCTGGCGACCTTTGCCGGTGATTTCGCAGACGCGCGACATATGTGCTGTTCCTTGGTCGTCTTTGCAGATGCGGAAAAAAGCCGGAATAAACCGGCCGGAAGAATGCCCGTGGCCATAAACCGCGATATTTGCGGCGTCAAGCGCGGGCGATCTACATGTTCGGGTGGTGGCCGGGTGGCGAAAGGCCGGCCGGCGGCGGCGCTGGACCTGCGCGGGGGACCATGCCATTAACAGGTGAATGGCCGTTTACGCAATTCACTGCATCGACAAGCCCCTGCAGCAGGAACTGCGGGCAGCACAGCTGGCGCAGCACCGCGCCTATGTCGCCACGGCCACCGGCCTGCTTGTTTCCGGAACCCTGCTGGATGATGAGGGCCAGCCGATCGGCACCATGTTGCTGGCCGGTTTTTCGGATCGGCGCGACGCGGTGGAATTTGCCGCCAATGATCCCTTTGCCCGGGCCGGACTTTATGCCAGCATTGCAGTCACGGTCTGGGTGCAGGACCAGCTGGTCGGCCGTAATGCCCCGCCAGACAGCGCCTGAGCGCGGCCATGGTCACCTTCCGGTCGTCGGCTCTTCTTGCTGGCTAGACCCGCAAACGGATTTCCGATAAGCGCGGCAACGCCTTGTTGCACAGGCGCTTCGGGTGGTTAGCTCAGTGGTAGAGCATCTCGTTTACACCGAGAGGGCCGGGGGTTCGAAACCCTCACCACCCACCATATAAATCAATGCCTTGGCCCAAATTTTCGAGCGGGTTGGTTGGTAGGATTTTATGCAACAGCCGGGATATATTTTGAAGACCAGCGGTAAAGCTTCCGGCCGCGCTCCGGTCGTTCCTGGCGAAGCGCGCTCGAACTTCGGTGGGCTATGTGGTTTTCGCCGCCCAGCGCGCCACGGTCTGCTGTAAGGCTGTTGCCCAGTCCGCATGGTCCGAGGCCTGTGCGAGAAGTTGCGCGCCAA
>CAZIAA010000341.1:0-2006 GCA_964537365.1 uncultured Sandaracinobacter sp. | reverse complement strand
GTCGCTTCCTCGGCCTTGGGGCCGCGCGCGAACACGCCTACGCGCACGGTCTTGCCGGTGCCCTTGGGCAGGGTCACCATGCCGCGCACCATCTGGTCGGCGTGGCGCGGGTCGACATTCAGATTGATCGAAACTTCGATCGTCTCATCGAATTTCGACGACGCATTGGCCTTCACCAGCTGCAAAGCTTCATCGATGCTGTAGAATTTCCCGGCATCCACGGCCTGCGCCAGCGCCTTTTGCCTTTTTGTCAGCTTCGCCATCGAATCAGCCCTCCACCACGTCGAGGCCCATCGAACGCGCCGAGCCTTCAATTGTCTTCACTGCCATGTCCAGATCGAAGGCATTCAGGTCCTTCATCTTCATTTCGGCGATTTCCTGCACCGCCGAACGCTTGATGGTGCCGATCGCTGCGCCCTTGCCCGGCGTTGCCGCGCCGGATTTCAGCTTGGCTGCCTTTTTCAACAGGAACGCCGCTGGCGGAGTCTTGGTTTCAAAGGAAAAGCTGCGGTCGGCATAGACCGTGATCACGGTCGGAATCGGCATGCCCTTTTCGACATTGCCGGTCGCGGCATTGAACGCCTTGCAGAATTCCATGATGTTGACACCGCGCTGACCCAGCGCCGGGCCAATCGGCGGGCTGGGGTTGGCGGCGCCGGCCGGCACCTGCAATTTGATATAGCCGGTAATCTTTTTCGCCATATGTCATGCTCCAAATCAGGGGCGGCGCAATACGCCCACCCCTCCGGTTGTGCGGCCGTGTGGTCCAGACGGGCCGCCGACAATGCCGACGCACCCTCCCACGATTTTCCCCGCCGGCCGACCGCGGCCCGGCAGGGCATAAGCCGATTGGCCTATTTCACCTTTTCAACCTGCTCGAAATCCAGTTCCACTGGTGTTGCGCGGCCAAAGATCGACACCGACACTTTCACCCGTGCCTTTTCGAAATCGATTTCCTCGACCAGACCGGAGAAACTGGCGAACGGGCCATCCAGCACCTTCACCGAATCGCCGATTTCGAAATTGACTTTCTTGCGGGCGCGCGGTGCGGCGGCATCGGCCTTGTCATCGGTGCTGAGGATGCGCGCCGCTTCGGCGTCGCTGATCGGTTGTGGTTTGCCGGACGAACCCAGAAAACCAGTCACCTTGGGGGTGTTCTTGACCAGGTGATAGACCTGATCATTCATGTCGAGCTTGGCCAGGATATAGCCCGGAAAGAATTTCCGTTCCGCCTTCATTTTCTTGCCACGGCGGATTTCCGTCACCGTTTCCGTCGGCACTTCAATGGCTTCGACCTGGGATTCCAGCCCCATGCGGGCGGCATCGGCGAGGATCTGTTCCTGCACCTTTTTCTCAAAACCCGAATAGGCGTGAATGATATACCAGCGCGCCACGCGTCAGACCCCCATTTCCAGGAACAGCCGGATGAGGCGCCCGATCACCTGATCGACGCCCATGAAGAAAAATGCCAGAATGGACGACATCAGAATGACAAGAACGCTGGTGCGAATGACCTCGCCGCGCGTCGGCCAATACACCTTCGCGACTTCCGCCCGCACCTGCCGGACAAATTCACCCGGACTTGTTTTCGCCATAACGCTTCAAACCTTCTTCCGTGTCCGCCCCACCAGTTCCGGCCCGTCATCCTGGCCGACTACCTGTTCCAGCCGGTCCCGTTCCAACCCGTCCTGCGCCGCATCGCCGCCATTTGCGCTGGCGGCCACTGCTGCCATACCGCGGTCCATACCGCATTTGCACTGCTGCATCCACCGTGCAGCCGCATGGCCTGCCCTTCGTGTCTTCCCGCACCTGCCCGGCGGACTTCCGCCGGCACTCTCCTGCAACGCCACGCCCTGAATGGAAATGCTTCCGCTCAGGCCCTGCTCTGGTCTTCCATGTCGACCCGGTTGTTCGACCCGGTTGCGATGCTGGCAGGAGTGGAGGGATTCGAACCCCCGGCCCTCGGTTTTGGAGACCGATGCTCTACCAACTGAGCTACACTCCTG
>CAZIAA010000340.1:0-2023 GCA_964537365.1 uncultured Sandaracinobacter sp. | reverse complement strand
GGCGTGCGGCATCTCTTCCAGTTCCGCGACGATAGTCTTCAGACGCTCCTCGAAATCGCCGCGATAGCGCGTGCCGGCCAGCAATGTGCCCATATCGAGGGCATAGATGACGGCATCTTTCAGGACGTCCGGCACATCGCCTTCGACGATCTTGCGCGCCAGCCCTTCGGCAATGGCGGTCTTGCCGACGCCCGGATCGCCCACATAGAGCGGGTTGTTCTTGGAGCGCCGGCACAGAATCTGGATGGTGCGGTCGACTTCAGCGGCGCGACCGATCAGCACGTCGATCTTGCCGCTTCTGGCCTTGTCGTTGAGATTGATGGTGAACTGCTTCAATGCCGAATCCGAAGGCTTGCCGCGATCCGGTTTCTGCTCCTCGCGCGGTTCGGCCGGTTCGCTGCTGCCCTTGGGAGTCTTGTCCTCGCTCATGCCGGCGATCTTGGCGATGCCATGGCTGATGTAGGACACTGCATCCAGGCGGGTCATGTCCTGCTGCTGCAGGAAATACACCGCATGGCTTTCCCGTTCGGAGAACAGCGCCACCAGAATATTGGCGCCGGTCACATCCTCGCGCCCGGAAGACTGCACATGCAGGATGGCGCGCTGCACCACGCGCTGAAACCCCGCCGTTGGCGAGGGATCAACCGAACTGTCGGCCTGCAGGCTGGCAAGGTCGCGATCGAGGTAGCGGGTCACCTGGGCCGAAAGCTCGTCCAGATCGACGCCGCAGGCCTTCATCACGGCCGATGCATGGGTGTCGGAAATCAGCGCCAGCAGCAAATGTTCCAGCGTGGCATATTCATGCCGGCGCTGGCTGGCTTCCGCCAGAGCATTATGGAGCGTGGTTTCGAGGTCGCGCGAAAATGAGGGCATGGATCCTTCCTGCGACGGTTATGGGCGGGGCTGCCGCTTTCAATGTCACCATGCTTTGACAAAAGTGCAAGGGGTGGTTTTGCCGGTTCGGAAGTATTTATGCCCCGATATGCGGATTCCGGCACAAAATCTTGCGGGGCGCCAGCAGCTTCCTGCCAGCGCCCCGCTTTGCTTCATTCGGGTAAAATGATGAAAAATATGTTCAGGCGGTGACGCTGGCCTGGCGCCGCCGCCGCGCCGCGAGGCCGATGAGGCCAAAGCCGGCGATCAGCATGGTCCAGGTGGCAGGCTCGGGCACGGTGCCGCCGCCCGGGGCCGTGAAAAAGCCGACCGTGTGATTGTCGGATTCATAACCGCCGGTGCCGGAATTCTGATAGATGAGAATCCGGTCGTAATTGTCGCCGTCGGTGAAATACACATTCAGAAAGGCGTAGATTTCACCGCCATTCTGGCCGAGGAAGGGCGGGTTGGGATTGCCGCAATAGCTGTTCGGGCAGGCGCCGATATTGGATTGCACATCGCCCGGCGTGACCGAAGCCAGCAGATTGTCGCCATTGTAGAAGTCCAGCCGGTTCTGCCCATCCAGCGCCGACAGCCAGTAACCGAAATAGGTCAGCCCTTCCGGCAGGGTGGTGGTGAAGCTGATTTCGATGGGGTCGAGGTTGGTGAAGGTGACGATATGGTTGCCACTGCCCGCGGCCGAGCCATACTGGTTGGCGGCATCGATGCGGCCACCGGTATAGGTGGCGACGATGGCGCCGCCGGTGCCGAAATCGGTGGTGAAATTGGCGGCTCCGCCCGTCGCCCGACTCTCGAATGTCTCCACGCCGAAAGTGGTGAAGCTGGCCGTGGTGTTCTGCACGCCCGCGGCTTCATAATTGATGAAATGCCCGGCCGTGGCCGGGGTCGCGATCAGGGCTGCAATGGCAGCGGAACGGAAAAGTTTCATTCAGGGTCTCCAGTGCTTTGGGTCAAGAACCGCACTGCTTTGGCAAGCAGCACCGGGGATATCAGCAATCCCCATGCCACATTGGAATACTGTTTTATTACAATAAGATAGATTGGCGCTGACAGTGGTAGCTGTAAGCTTCGGCGACATGGTGCCGGTCATCAGCGAGCGGTAGCACTTGTTGCGATAGCCCATGATGTC
>CAZIAA010000339.1:0-2027 GCA_964537365.1 uncultured Sandaracinobacter sp. | reverse complement strand
GCCCGTGGAACGCTTGAGGCGCGCGGCATTGCCATCGCTGCCACTATGCCCCCAGGCCCCCAGCCCCTGCCCCCAGGTGCCGCCGCGATCCTCCGCCGGCGCACTGCGCAGGCGGTCCCACACGGCGTTGCGCACGAAGCGGCTGTCTTCCAGCATGGCGGTGCGCGCCGAGGCATGGATTTCGCCGGACAACAGGTCGAAGGCAGTGCGCGCCTGCTCCGCCGACAGATCGAGCACCGCATCGAATGCGCCATGGCCAAGGCCGAGGCTTTCGGTGCCGTTGCCGGCCGCAATCTGGTTCGGCGTGATCCCGACATTCTCAAAGGAGACGCTGTTGCGGGTCATGGTCAGATAGACATTATTGGCATCGTAATCGAGCGAAGGCGTCAGAAACGCCAGATCGGATGTCGCGCCATCGAAGGCACCGGTGCGGCCGCCATCGGCAGTCAGGATGGTGTAGGTGGTGGCGGGCGCATAATCGCCGGCTCCGGCCAGAACCTGCACCGTGCCGCCATCGATCACGGCCGCGCGGATGACATGCAGAAGATCGGCCTCGCCGGCCGGGTTCACTTCCACGGTCAGATAGGAACCAGCGTCGAATGTCACGCCATCGACCACGGTCAGCGTGCCGATCGAAAGGCCGGGCGCAATGGCGCCGCCGGCTTCGACCACCATGCCGCCATCCACCAGCCCGACGCCCGACAGGATGCCGGCGGCGCCGATCGTCCCCGGGCCATTCAGGCTGAGCAGACCGCCTTCGCTCAGCCGCACTTCGCCAGAAATGATGTCGATGCCACGGGTGCTGACCCAGGCATCGGCATCGCTGGCGCCAATGGCCAGCAGCCCGGAGCCGCCATCGCGCCCGACATAGACATGCGACGCAATCAAAAGCCCATGGTCGCCAAGCGTCACTTCGCCCCGGCCGGCAACCCCGATGCTGAGCGTGTCGCCGCTCGCGACCCGCGAACCAGTGCCTTCGATCAACAGCGTGCCGGTGCCATCCGCATATTCGCCCAGCAAAATGGCGGCGGGCGTTGCGAATTGGCCGCCATTGCTGACGACGACATCGACGCGCGCTGCATTGGACGAACCAATCCCGAAAGTGACCGGGTTCAGCGTCTGCACCAGGGCGCCATCGGTAATCGTCAGGGTGGTGACGCCACTACGCCCCAGCGAAAAACCGTTGCTGGTCTCGGCATCGTTCCATCTGGTGCCGCTGCCGGATACCAGAATATCGGCCTGTGCCGCATAACTGACGCCATCGCGGCGCGTGCCTCCGGTGCCAGCCATCACCCCGGCTGTTTCGATCGTGGCGCCGTTGGTGAAGCGGACTTCGGCCCAGGCCCCGCCATTGGCAATGTCGAGCATGCCAGCCTGCAATTGCGCATCATCGACATGGAGGATGGCGCTCGGCCCGTCGTCGAGCAGCGCCCTGCCCGAGCCGACGCGCAGCTTGTCTGCCACCGACACCTCGGCGCCATCGGTGATGCTGAGGGTGCCGACCCCGTCGACATGGATGACATTACCACTGGTCCAGCGGCTGCCGGCGCCCGTCACCGTCATCATGCTGCGTGTATCCGACAAGCCGATCTGGTCGGGCACGATGATCGCCCTGTTGTCATCGCTGGCAAGGGCGGAATCGGCAAAGGTCTGCAACTGCGCCCCGCCCGAAAGCGTGAATCTGCCCCCCATCTTCATCTGCAGATTTTCGGCGATGGTGATCCGGCTGTCGGCGCCATCGAGGATGACTTCGGCGGTGGCCGCCGGCCCGTCGTCGGCTGACGCGAATTCGCCGACGACCAGTATGCCGGCCGCCAGCGTGCCGCCATCGCGCACTTCAAGGCGGGCGGTGCCGCCATCCCGGCCCAGCGACAACGCGTCGATCGGGGTAATGTCCACCAGATCTTCACCCAGCGGGCCGCTGCCGGGGGTGGTTTTGATATCATAGCTGCTTTCGACGTGCAGATGGCCGCCATCCCGGATCAGAATTGCGCCCGATCCACCGTCAAAGCCAGCCTGCAAACCAC
>CAZIAA010000338.1:0-2038 GCA_964537365.1 uncultured Sandaracinobacter sp. | reverse complement strand
CAGAATTGCGCCCGATCCACCGTCAAAGCCGGCCCACAAACCACCGGCCAGCACGCGCATTTCAGCACCGGCGCCAGAAACCGTCAGGCTGGCTGCACCGCCCGTGCCTGCGCCAAGGGCGGCGCCATTGCGCACCACGAACTGACCGCCATCACGGACATGGGTATCCCCTTCGCGCGCCTGCAACCGGCCAGCCACATCCACGGTATCGGACAGTGCCAGAGTTCCCGCCCCCTGCTTGTCCAGATTGCCCGCCACAGCGGTCGGCAATGCCAGCGTGGCCGTGCGTCCGGCATCGACCAGAATCCGGCTGCTGGCATCGGTCAGATCCAGCGCGCCGCCGGCACCTGCAACCAGCCGATAGCCATCACCGGCAAATTGCAGCCCGGTGGCGCTTTGCCTGCCCTCGACCGTCACATCACCGCTGCCATTGTAAAAGACGGCAAAGCCGCCGGCGCCTGCCGCATTGGCCGAGCCGTCGGTGTTGGTCCAGTTGCTGTTGGCAGCGTTCCAGACACCGGCGCCGCCCCGGCCATAGCGCGTGCCACCCGGCGTGCTGTTGCCGCCATCCCAATATTGATTGGCCCCGCCGGGCCCACCGGGATCGCCGGGGTCACCAGTTCCGCCGGCCACTTCCAGGGTGACGGCGCTGGCCGTGCCCGCCCCGGAATCGAGCGCATAGCTATAGCCAGCTGGCGCAGCGCCAAGCGCCAGGCCATTGTCGGCAACCAGCGTGCCATAGTTGATCAGGGTATAGACGCCATTGCCGAAGCCGGTAGCACCCGTCACATTCAGCAGGCCATCCAATGTCAGATCGCCGGCCACGTCGATGCGGTCGCTGGCGGCCGGGTCGCCGGGGGTGCCCAGCTCAAAATCCAGCACCGAAGCATTGTTGAGCAACAGCGAAGCCACATTCAGCACGCCGGGGCTGTTGCCGGGGGCAAGGATGCCGCCATTGGCAATGGTGACAGCGCCCAATGTGCCAGCACCGCCCAGCGTGGCGCCATTCTGCACGGTGACGGCGCCGCCCAATGCCCCGGCAACATCGAGCGTGCCGCCAGCTACGCTGACAGGCAGGCTCGATCCCGAACCATCGCCCGTCAGCGTCCAGACCGCGGCCCCCGATTTCTGCAAGCTGCCAAAGCCGCTGTACTGGCTACCGATCGCGGCCAGATCGAAACTGGCGCTGCCTTCGCCGCCCAACGCCAGCACATCGCTGCCGCGCCCGACGACATTGCCGGTAATCGCATAGCCGGGCCGCAATTCGACCCGGTTGTTGCTGCCGGCGGCAAAGCGGATGGCATCGGCGCCCGCGCCGGTGGCGGAAATGCTGCCGCCGACATAGACCCGGTTATCCCCGCCGCTGCCGCCGGCCCAGATGCCATGGGCATTGTCCGCCGTGGTGGAAACGAGCGCCCCGCTCTCGATGGTGACGACATTGCTGCCGCCATTGAGGCTGAGCGCATGGGGCGTGACTTCACCCGGCGCCGAGGCGCCTGTCGTCACCACGCTGCCGCCGCTTTTGATGGTGATGTCGCTGCGGCCGGCCGCCGCCACGACGCCGGCGGCATAGGGGCCAGAGGTGACGACTTCGCCGGCAATGCTGGCGCTGCCGCGCAGCCCGGTCATCTGCGTTTCGAGATAGACGCCATAGGAACGCTGGCCGGTGGTTGCGATCCGGCTGCCTTCTTCCAGCACCACGCTGTTGAGGGCAGCGTTCAGGCCGTTGGAGAAATTGCCCTGGGTTTCGATGCTGCTGCCACCGGCGAGGGTGATGCTGCCGCCATTGCCGCGGGCATTGATACCGTGCGACGCCTGCCCCTTTGTCAGAATCTCGCTGTCCGCGCCGATCAGGATGGGGATGCCTCTGTTGGAGACTATGGCGTTCGAATTGGCGCCATTGGTGGTGACGCTGGCGCCCTGGATCTCGATCCGGTTGTCGTCACCGCTGACGGAAATGCCGACGCCGGACTCCCCCAGGGTTTCGATGCGGCTGCCCGGGTCGAGATAGATATGGTTGCCGCCAGCCTCGGCATAG
>CAZIAA010000337.1:0-2039 GCA_964537365.1 uncultured Sandaracinobacter sp. | reverse complement strand
AGCGTTTCGAAGCCGCGGCCGAGGTTGTTGAAGACCCGACCGCGCCAATTACCCCCACCGCCGCCATGGATGCAGCGGAAGTGGCACCGCGCGCGCAATCCGCTGCCGCGCCCGGTCGCCGGGCGGCGGCCCCGAGCAATGTCCCGACCGGTCATCCACCAGAACGAGAAGCACCGGCAGCCCCCTCGGCACCGTCCCAGCCGGCGGCACCGATCTCCGCGCCGGCAACGCCTGTGGCCCGCCCGACCATGGCCAGAACCGCTATCATGGAGCCGACCCCGGCCGATTCCGCCCGCCGCCGGATGGAAGGGGCGCCGCGCCTGCCACATGCAGACGCGGCATCAACCGGCGAAAAAGACGGCCCGCGCCCGGCGCCGCCCGTGCCAGAGCCGGACCAGCGCATCCAGTCCCGCCCGGCCATAGTGCCGGCCAGTGTTGCCGTGGCGCATCCTGTCCCGCCGCAGCGTGCACATTCGCCTGGGTCGGAACCCGTGCCGCGGTCCGCGCCTTCGCCGGTGCGGCGTGACATGCCATTGGATCCGACGCCGCCTGCGCCAGCAATCGAAATTCATATCGGCCGCATCGAGGTGCAGGCCCAGCGGCCGGCGGCGGTGGCAACGGCGCCAGCCCGCCCGGTCGCCGGGCCCGCGCCCGCTGGCGGGCGCGGCCTCGTCGATTATCTGGGCTGGAAGGTCAGGGGGCGGGGGCAGTGAAGCATGTCATCCGCATCGATCGCAATATGACCCCTCCTGCCGGGCGGCCGGGCGCGGCCATGACTTTACCCTGTTCCGCATGCCGGTGCCGATCTGGCGCCGGGCACAGGTGCTGATTGCCGATGGCGAACGCACTTGCCATGGCGGCCGTAACGGCAGTGTTGAAGGACCGGCTGAACGACGGGCTTCTGAACGCCAATCTCGACGCCGTCGGCCAGTTCACGGTGACGTCCGCGCCGCCCGACAAGCTGGAAAATGGCAGTGCGCCGGAAAACCGGCTGAACATCTATCTCTGGCATGCCAGCCGCAATGCCGCCTGGTCCAGCGAACGGCTGCCGGCGCGCAGCCGCAGTGGCGCGCGGCTGGACAATCCCTTTCTGGCGCTCGATCTGCATTATATCCTGACGGCGACGGGGGCCGAGGATCTGAACGCCGAAATCCTGCTGGGCTATGGCATGCAGGTGCTGCATGAAACGCCGGTGCTGACCCGGGCCGATATTCGCGCCTCGCTGGGCGGCAGCGCGCCGGCGGTCGATGCCCAACTGTTGCCGGCGCCGCTCAGGCTGTTGTCGGCGGCCGATCTGGCCGAGCAGTTCGAACAGATCCGGATCACCACCGAAATGCCGGACGGCAAGGGTGCCGGCGGCCATATCGAAGCCTTGGGCAATATCTGGTCAGCATTTTCCGCGCCGCTGCGGGCGTCGGCGCTGTATCAGGTGTCCTGCGTGCTGATCGAAAGCCAGCGTCCGACCCGGCCGGCGCTGCCGGTGCTGACGATTGGCGGCCGCACGGCGCCGCTGCGCCGGCCGCGCATCGCGCGGGTTGCCGCCACCCCCGGCGGTGCCGGCACGCCGCCCGATCCGTTCGCGCCGATCCTGCCCGGCGGCTGGCTGGCGATCGAAGGCACGGCACTGGCGGCGGATGCGCTGCGGGTGATGCTGGGCAGCCGGCGGCTGACGGTGATGGCGGAACATGCGGGCGACCGCCGCATCAATCTGCAACTGCCGGCAGACCAGCCGGCCGGCATCGTCCGCCTGATGGTGGACCATCTGTTCATCCCCGCCCCGGGTCAGGCCGAGCGGCTATGGGAAAGCTCCAACGCATTTGCTTTCGCAGTGGCGCCGGTGGTGCAATCCGTGGCCACGGCCGGCACGGTCACGGCCGGCCGCTTTGCCGGCAATGTCATAGTCACTCTCGCGCATCCGGTCGGGGAAAAGCAGCGGGTGACATTGCTGTTCAACCCGCTGCCCGGCAGCGCGGCGCCGGCGTTCACTGCCGCGGCGATCGTGCCGACAGGCGGCGCCGCCACGGTGCGCGCCGACATCG
>CAZIAA010000336.1:0-2044 GCA_964537365.1 uncultured Sandaracinobacter sp. | reverse complement strand
GAGGAAGTGCTCAATCCGCGCGGTGTTGCCGTGGTGATCGAAGCAGCGCATGCCTGCATGACCGCGCGCGGCGTGAAGACCGGCGGTTCCATCATGACCACCAGCCATATGATGGGCATTTTCCGCGACAATGACTCCAGCCGGCGCGAGGTTCTGGCGCTGATTCAGGCCGGCCGTCGATGATTGCCCGCGATCCGGGCCATCGCCGCGGCATTCTCGCTGGCGTGGCCTGAATTGCGCCATCTGTCGCGCATTGCAACGCCGCTGGGGCCAATGGCGCTGGTGCATGACGATGGCGGATTATTGTGGGCAGCGGAATTCGCCGAGGATGATTCCCGTCTGCGCCACAGTCTGGCGCGCTATGGAATCGCGGATGCGGATGGCCCGCTGAGCCTGCGCGAAGTGGAAGCACCGGTGGCTCTGGCCACGGCCTTTGCGGATTATTTTGCCGGCCGGCTACATGCGCTGGAAAATCTGCCGACAGGGGTGGTTGGCAGTGTGCTCGAACGCGCGGTCTGGGCGCAGTTGCGGCGCATTCCGGCCGGCGAAACCCGCAGCTATGGCGAAATTGCCCGGGCTTTGGGCGGTGCCGCCAGCGGGCGCGGAATCAACGCCCGTGCCGTGGGTGGCGCCAATGGCCGCAACCCGCTGGCGATCGTTGTGCCCTGCCACCGCGTCATTGGTGCCGATGGCAGCCTGACCGGTTATGCCGGCGGGCTTGTACGCAAGGCCTGGCTGTTGCGACATGAAGGCTGGCGCCCGACCGAACCCCGGCTGCTGTAACTGCGGCGCGCTGGCTGCTTGCGGCCCGGCACGATCGGGCATTACAAGGGCGGCAGCAAAACCAAACCGCCATTGGCGCAACTGAGAAAGGCATATGGCCGCAACCATTCGAATCGCCGTGCTGGGGGCTTCGGGCTATACCGGGGCCGATCTGGTGCGTCTGGCGCTCACCCATCCGGGCGTCGAAATCCGCGCGCTGGCGGCCAGCCAGTCGGCCGGCAAGGCCATGGCGGATGTCTGGCCGCATATGCGGATCTACCCGAATCTGCCGCCACTGCTGCGCGCCGAAGACATGCCCTGGGACGAGATCGACGCCGTGTTCGGTTGCCTGCCGCACGCTGCCTCGGCCGAACTTCTGGCGCAGATCGACCCGCGCATCCGCATCATCGACCTGTCAGCGGATTTCCGCCTCGATGACGAACATATCTATGCCGAATGGTATGGCGTGGCGCATCCGGCCCCCGCGCTGATGCAGCAGGCTGTTTATGGGCTGACGGAACTGGCGCGCGATTCGCTGCCGGAGGCGCGGCTGGTGGCTTGCCCCGGCTGCTATCCGACGGCGGCCTTGCTGGCGCTGTTGCCGGTTGCGCGCGCCGGGCTGGTGAAACCTGCCAATATCACCATCAATGCGCTGTCGGGCGTGACCGGGGCAGGGCGCAGCCTGAAACAATCCAATCTGTTTGCCGAAATCGCCGAAGCCACGGCGCCTTATGGTCTCGGCCATCACCGCCATATGCCGGAAATGGAACAGGAACTGGCGAAGGCGTTCGGGCAGCCTTTGCGGATCAGCTTCACGCCGCATCTGCTGCCGATGAATCGCGGCGAACTGGCGACCATCACTGTCGAACTGGGCGCGGGGGCGACAATCGGCCAGCTGCGTGCCTGTCTGGTCGAATGCTATGCCGATGCACCTTTCGTGCATGTCCTGCCCGAAGGGGTGGCGCCGGCCACGCGCATGGTGCGCGGCTCCAACCATGTCGTCATCAACGTCTTTGCTGACCGCATTGCCGGCCGCGCCATCATCGTCTCGGCGATCGACAATCTGGTGAAAGGTTCGTCGGGGCAGGCGCTGCAGAATTTCAATCTGATGTTCGGCCTGCCGGAAGATCAGGGGTTGCAAGCCGCGCCGCTGTTTCCCTGATCCGGTCGGGCGAACGCCCCGAAGGAGGTATGTCATGCCTGTTTATCCCTATCAGGGAATTCACCCGCGCATTGCGGACAGCGCCTGGCTGGCGCCGGGCGCACAGGTATCGGGTGATGT
>CAZIAA010000335.1:0-2058 GCA_964537365.1 uncultured Sandaracinobacter sp. | reverse complement strand
GGGTGACGCAGGTGCGGCGCGAAACCGCCAATATCACCGGCGTGGATGTGGTGCCTTTCGATGCATTGCTCATGCATTTTGCCCGCGAACAGAATGCATCGGTAATCATTCGCGGGCTGCGCGCCGTTGCCGATTTCGAATATGAATTCCAGATGGCTGGCATGAACCAGCAGCTGGATACGGACATCGAGACCGTGTTCCTGATGGCGGCGGTCGCCCTGCAGCCCATTGCATCGCGGCTGGTGAAGGAAATTGCCATTTATGGCGGTCCGATCGACAAATTCGTATCGCCGGATATTGCCCGCGAAGTGAAACAGCGCGTGGTGGAACGGCAGCAATAGGCGCGCCGGGACTGATCCGTTCAGTCTCTGGCAAAGTGCAGCGGAGAAGATGCGGCACATGAAGTTTCGTCTCGTTCTGGCGGGTCTTGCCGTCCTCGTTGCAACGCCGGCACTGGCGCTGCAACCTTCTGCCGCACCAGGCGCGAATGGCAATGCCAGTGCTTCTTCCGCGGCATCTGCATCGTCATCCATGCCAGCCACGTCCGGAAACGGGCGTTCTGCGGCGCCGGCAGCCACGGCTGGCGGGGAAACGCCGCTGCCGCCAGGGCTGGATCCCGAAAATGTCTGGTTGCTCGATCTGTCGACCGGCGGGCGGGTGGCCATCCGGCTGCGGCCGGAAATCGCCCCCAGGCATGTCGAGCGCATCAAGGAACTGACCCGCCGCGGCTTTTACGACGGGCAGATTTTCCACCGCGTGATCGAAGGCTTTATGGCGCAGACCGGCGATCCGACCGGCACCGGGCAGGGCGGTTCCGACCTGCCGCTGCTGGTGCCGGAATTCAACGAAGCGCCGCATGTGCGCGGCACGGTGTCGATGGCGCGCGCCGAAGGCCTCGACAGCGCCAACAGCCAGTTCTTCATCATGTTTCAGCCGATGCTGCGGCTGGATCGCAACTATACCGTGTTTGGCCGGGTGGTGGCCGGCATGCAATGGGTGGACAAGATCGAACGTGGTGAACCGCCCGCGCATCCAAGCCGGATCCTGCAGGCCTCCATCGCCGCCGACCACAAGCCGGCCCCCGATTTTCAGCAGGCACAGCCGGACTCTGATGCCAGCCTGCTGATGCGGGAAGCGGCCAAATTGCAGCAATCGGCGCCGGCGCCATCCTCGGCCGAAGAGCCGCAGGAGGATGCCCGGCCCATGGATGCCGCATCCGAGGAAGCCGATCCGACGGCTGCAGATCACCGGTAAATCCGTCTTTTCAGGAGGGTTGCCGGCCTTTTTCATGCTTGTCAGCGAATTTGATTTCGAGCTTCCCGAAGACCGCATCGCGCTTCGTCCGGCCTCGCCGCGCGATACCGCGCGGCTGTTGCAGGTTGCCGGCGCGGATTTTCGCGATTGCAGCATGCGGGATCTGCCGCGCTTGCTGCGCCCCGGCGATGTTCTGGTCAGCAACGACACAAGGGTCATTCCAGCGCAATTGTCGGGCCGCAAGGGCGAAGCCCATATTGATGTCACCCTGCACAAGCGGCTGGGGCCAAAGGAATGGATTGCATTTGTGCGCAACGCGCGGCGCTTGCGCCCGGGCGACCGGGTGGATTTCGGCGCTGACCTCAGGGGCGTGGTGGCGGAGAAGCTTGCCGATGGCGAAATGCATTGGCGCTTCGAATGCGACGGACCAGTAGAGACAGCGCTGGAAGCCGTCGGCAAAATGCCATTGCCGCCCTATATCGCCCGCCGCCGCGCCATTGATGCCACCGACCGGCAGGATTATCAGACCATTTTTGCCGAACATGATGGCGCCGTGGCGGCGCCAACGGCCGGGCTGCATTTCACCCCGCGCCTGCTGGCGGAATTGCACGCCGCCGGCGTGCAGCTGGAAAGCGTGACCCTGCATGTCGGCGCCGGAACCTTCCTGCCGGTGAAGGCCGAGGACACCCGCGACCACCATATGCATTCCGAGAGGGGACAGCTGGACGAAGCGCTTTCCGCGCGACTCTTGGCGGCGCGGGCGCAACGGCGGCGCATCATTGCCATTGGCACGACATCTCTGCG
>CAZIAA010000334.1:0-2086 GCA_964537365.1 uncultured Sandaracinobacter sp. | reverse complement strand
CGAACACCTGCTCTTCTTCATTGCCGGGGGTGAACAATGCTTCGCCGGCTTCGACACGCGCGCCCCACAGCGCGAACATGGTGGCGTCGCCGCCATCGTCCAGAATCATATTGGCGGTCCGGGTATCGCCCCAATCGAAGATACGGATCACATAATCCCAATATTCCTCCAGCGTTTCGCCCTTCACTGCAAACACCGGAATGCCGCGCGCGGCCATGGCGGCGGCGGCATGGTCCTGCGTCGAAAAGATGTTGCACGACGCCCAGCGCACTTCCGCGCCCAGTTCCACCAGCGTTTCAATCAGCACCGCGGTCTGGATGGTCATGTGCAGGGAACCGGTGATGCGCGCCCCGGCCAATGGTTTCTGCGCACCATATTCGGCGCGCAACGCCATCAGCCCCGGCATTTCGGTTTCCGCAATGGCGATTTCGCGGCGGCCGAAATCGGCCAGAGCAATGTCGGCAATGGCATGGTCGGCAGCGGAACCGGCTTGGGTGGTCATGCGGGGCTACTCCTTGAGGCGTTCGGAAAGTGACGGGCGGAAATCCGGATTTGAAAGCCCGGCCGGCATAGCCATCGCGCCCAACAGTTGCAACTTTCTTTAAGTGCTATGGGCCGCGGAAATCCGCCCGTGCTTCCCCACCGCCCACAGTTGCGCTAGCGGGCGGCAATGCCTGCGATCAATCCGGATCAGCCCTTCGCCCTGCTCGTCGAATCCGGCATGGCGCGGCTGTTCACGCAACCCCACGCCATCATTGCCGGCAAAGGCATGCCGGACGGCTTGACGCGCATGCGTGCGGCCGCCTTGCAGGGCGACTGGCTGGCGGGCGGCTTTTCCTATGAATCCGGCCTGCAACAGGAAGCCAGGCTGGCACCTCTCGCCGGCGACGCGCCCTTCCACTGGTTCGGCTGCTTTGCCGCACCCCGGCAACTGGATATGGCGGCCTGCACCCGGCTGCTCGCGCCCTGGCGCCGGCGCATCGGCGATCTGTCGCCCCGCCCCGCCATCAGCCGTGCCGACTGGCTGCGCATGATCGCAAAGGCGCAGGCTTATATCGCCGCCGGCGATATCTATCAGGTCAACCTCAGCTTTCCGATGCAGCTGCGGCTGGATTGCCATCCCCTGACATTCTTTACACAGGTTTTCTCCGCCGAGGCCGCACCGCATGGCGGTATCGTGCATGACGGGCAGGGCCGCTGGTGGCTGAGCTTTTCGCCGGAACTGTTCTTTCAATTAAACAATGGCGAATTGCGGACGCGGCCGATGAAAGGCACCGCCGCGCGCGGGCGCAGCCTTGCCGAAGACGAAGCCGCCGCCGCCGCCCTTGCCCATGATAGCAAGAATCGCGCCGAAAATCTGATGATCACCGATCTGTTGCGCAATGATCTCAGCCGCATCGCCACCACCGGCAGCGTGCGCACGCCCGAATTGTTCACCATCGAAACCTATCCAAGCGTGCATCAGATGACCTCGACGGTGACCGCACGGCTGGCACCCGGCCTCGATGCCGTGGATGCAATCCGCGCGCTGTTTCCCTGCGGCTCGATCACCGGCGCGCCCAAGATCCGCGCCATGGAAATCATCGCCGAACTGGAACGACACCCACGCGGAATTTATTGCGGCAGTCTGGGCTGGGTGGCGCCCGATGCCAAAGCCGCGCATTTCAATGTCGCCATCCGCACCATCACCATTGACGCGGGCCGGACGCCGCCAACCGCCCTATTGGGGCTGGGTGCTGGTATCACTGCCGACAGCGACGCCGGCGCGGAATGGGAGGAATGCCTGCTGAAGGGGGAATTCCTGAAACCCGTTGCCCCCGATACGCTGATCGAAACGCTGCGCCTCGATGCCGGCGGCGCGATTCCGCGCCTGGCGCTGCATCTCGATCGGCTGGCCGCTTCGGCGCGGCGCTTCGCTTTTGCCTTCGATCGCACGGAACTGGAACGCCGACTGGCGGCACTGACGCCCGATTGCGCGCACCGGCTGCGGCTGGTGCTGCGCAAGGATGGCGCAGTCACACTGGAAACCTTCGATCTGCCAACCCTGCCCGATGCGCCGGTCAATGTCGCCATTATGCCCCTGCCG
>CAZIAA010000333.1:0-2086 GCA_964537365.1 uncultured Sandaracinobacter sp. | reverse complement strand
ACCGCCACCGGGCGGCGTATCCGCAATGCCTTCATCGCCCCGCCCGGGCATGTGCTGCTGTCCGCCGATTACAACCAGATCGAACTTCGGCTGATGGCGGAAATCGCCGAAGTGCCCGAACTGAAACAGGCCTATGCCGATGGCGAGGACATCCACAATCTGACCGCGCGGCAGATTTTCCGCATCGCGCCCGATACGCCAGTCGATCGCGCCCACCGCGACCGCGCCAAGACCATCAATTTTTCCATCATCTATGGCATTTCCGCCTTTGGTCTGGCAAAACGGCTCGACATTTCCCGCAGCGAGGCCAGCGATTTCATTGAACGTTACCTCGACCATTATTCCGGAATCCGGCGCTATATGGCGGAAACCATCGCCCGCGCCCGCGAGGACGGCTTCGTGACGACCCTGTTCGGGCGCCGAATCCACACCCCCGCCATCCGCGCCAAGGCACAGCACCAGCGCGCCGGCGCCGAACGCGCCGCCATCAATGCGCCAGTGCAGGGCACCGCCGCCGATCTCATCAAGCGCGCCATGATCCGCATGCCGGACGCGCTGCAACAAGCCGGGCTGAACGCTGTCAAAATGCTGCTGCAAGTGCATGACGAACTGGTATTCGAAGTGCCGGATGCCGATATAGCGGCCGCAACCGAAGTCATTCGCCAGGTCATGGAGGCGGCCGCCACGCCCGCGCTGTCGCTCAGCGTGCCGCTGGCGGTCGAAATCGGAACCGGACCAGATTGGGGAGCTGCACATTGAATCTGATGATTTTGCTGGGCGTGGCGCTCGCCGCGCTCGCCGCCGAAACGCCGCCCGAGTCCCCCGTGGAAGCAGCCATTGACGAGGCGCTGGCACAGCCGATCGAAAATATCGAAGCGTTCATCTGCGCCGACGGGCACCGTATCGCCATCACCCATGATGCAACCGCCGGCGTGCTGCACGGCGTGCGCGATGGCGAAGAATTCACCCTGATGCAGGAAGTCAGTCGGCGCGGCATTGCCCGCTTCGTCAATGGCTCCGATTCGATCATGCTGGCTGGCGACACCGCCTGGCTGCAACGCAGCCGCGAAGTCCGCCAGACCTGCGACCGCATCCCCGACCAGCCCACCCCCGGCATCGTCTGGGGCAAGGTCAATGCCGGCGCGGATCTGGTGGTGCCGAACCGCTCCAATCTGAAGGTGCTGCTGGTCGATGGCGCGCGCGCGGATGCGCCGGCGGTCGAAATCGCATCAACGATGCTGCGCACCACTGGCAAACAGGCGCCATTCTGGTTCCTCATCCGCTATGACCCGAACCGCGCGCTGGCGCCGGCCCAACCGGCCCTGCGGGCGAATCTCCGGCTCGGCCGGAACGGCCAGCGCCTGTTCACCGACAAGGCCGTGTCGATCCCGACGGATGGCACCCCGGCGCCCTCGCCGGTGGAACTGGTTCTGGACCACAGCACCAGCGAATGAACGGCATTCACGGCTGGCTGATCGTTGACAAGCCGGTCGGCCCGACCAGCGCCCAGGTCGTCGGCCAGTTGCGCCGCGCCCTGCGCGCGGGCGGCCATGGCCGGGTGAAAACCGGACATGGCGGCACGCTCGATCCGCTGGCCTGCGGCGTGCTGCCGATTGCCTTTGGCGAAGCCACCAAATTGTCCGGCTATCTGCTGAACGGCGCCAAGACCTATCGCTTCACCATTGCCTTTGGCAGCGAAACGTCCACCCTCGATGCCGAGGGCGAAATCACCGCCACCTGCGCAAAGCGCCCCGATGCCGACGCCATCGCGGCGATATTGCCACAGTTTACCGGCGCGATCACACAGATCCCGCCGGCGCATTCGGCATTGAAGGTCGATGGCAAGCGCGCCTATGCCCGCGCCCGCGCCGGCGAGGATGTGCAACTGCCGCCGCGCGCCATTACCATCCACCGCCTCAGCCTGCTGGCCTGCGACGGCGACACCGCCAGCTTCGAAGTGCATTGTTCCAAAGGCACCTATATCCGCAGCCTCGCGCGCGACATCGCCCGCGCAGCTGGCAGCCGCGGCCATGTCCGCGCCCTGCAGCGCAGCGCCGCCGGCGCTTTTACCCTGAATGACGCAATG
>CAZIAA010000332.1:0-2123 GCA_964537365.1 uncultured Sandaracinobacter sp. | reverse complement strand
GGCATATTGGTGGCGATGCTGCTCAACCTGTTCATCCAGTCGGGGCCGATGGCGCTGGTGATTTCGATCCTGGGCGTGCTGATCTTCGCCGGGCTGACCGCCTATGACACCCAGCGCATCAAGCTGTCCTATGATTATGTCGCCGGCACCGACATGGTCGGCAAGGCCGCCATCATGGGCGCGCTCAGCCTCTATCTGGACTTCATCAACATGTTCCAGTTCCTGCTGGCGTTCCTCGGCAACCGGGAATAACCCGAGCCCAGCCCGTCCGGACAATGGAAACCCCGGCACCACGTTGCCGGGGTTTTTATTTTGCCCGGCAAGGTCCTGCAAGGCCATGCGGAAATTCCCGCCGGCACCGAATCAGAGGGGAAATTCCGGTGGCGGAATTTTCTGCAGCCGGCTCTTTCATTTTTGCCCCGGCCTGTCCCATAAGGGCCAGATCAACGGAAGCTATGCCTGCAGCCTTTGGCGACAATTGGAGACCCGAATATGGCCGACAACATATACCACCATCATGCGCAATCCATCGACGGGCATGACGTCAGTCTCAGCGACTATACGGGCCAGGTTCTGCTGATCGTCAATGTCGCTTCGAAATGCGGTTTCACCCCGCAATACGCCGGCCTGCAGGCGCTGTACGAAAAATACCGGGACCAGGGGTTCAGCATTCTCGGCTTTCCCTGCAACCAGTTCGGCGGCCAGGAGCCCGGCAGCAATGCCGAGATCGCGGAATTCTGCAGCCTGAAATATGACGTCACTTTTCCGATGTTCGCCCGGATTGATGTCAATGGCGCCAATACCCATCCGCTGTTCCAGCAACTGAAGGAAGCTGCCCCCGGACTGCTGGGCTCACGCCTCATCAAGTGGAATTTCACCAAATTCCTGGTCGACCAGAATGGCGTGCCGGTCGAGCGCTTTGCGCCGGATTTCAAACCGGCCGATATCGCGCCCAAAATCGTCGCCCTGCTGAAAAAGGACGACAGTGCCTCTTATCGCGGTTGATGGCCCGGCGGCGTCGGGCAAGGGCACCATCGCGCGCGCACTGGCACGGCATTTCGGCCTGCCGCATCTGGATACCGGCGCGCTCTATCGCGCCGTGGCGCTGGTGACGCAACGCGCCGGTATTGCCGCCAGCGATGCCGAAAGCTGCGCCCGGGCGGCCGCGACGCTCTCTCCGGAACTGGTGGAGGATCCCGGCATCCGCAGCGACGAAACCGGACGACGGGCATCGGAAGTCGCCGCCATTCCGGCGGTGCGCGCCGCATTGCTGCAATTGCAGCGGGAATTCGCAGCCCGGCCCGGTGGCGCCGTGCTGGACGGCCGCGACATCGGCACCGTCATTGCGCCCGAGGCCGATGCCAAATTGTTCGTGACGGCGGACGCGGCGGTCCGCGCCCGGCGGCGCCATCTGGAACTGCAGCAGGCCGGCCGCAACGCCAGCGCGGAAGATATCCTGCAATCCATTCTGGCGCGTGACGCGCTGGACCGGGGGCGGACAATCGCACCGCTGCGAAAAGCTGCCGATGCCGACTTGCTAGATACCAGCGACCTCGATATAGAGACATCTGTTCAGCAGGCTGTCAATCTGGTATTGAACAGGCTGAGTCAGGCTGACTGAATCAGGCTAATTGACATTGCGCGCGAGAGAGAAGCTTTCTGCGGAAACCTTCTTTTGCGCTATCGCCTGTTTATGATGGGTCGATTGTTCAAAACAAGCGATTATTCAAAACAAGCAATTGTTCAAAACAAGTCTGTGGTTTCAATTTCAACCCCGGCCGGCCTGCACATGCCGAACAGCAGCCGGATCGGGTTTTTAACGAATAGGATGTTCATGGCTTCCAGCGCAATACCCACCCGTGACGATTTTGCAGCACTCCTGAACGAGTCTCTGGGCGGTTCCGAAAGTTTCGAAGGCAGAGTGGTCAAAGGACGGGTCACCGCGATCGAAAATGATCTGGTGGTGATCGATGTGGGACTGAAATCGGAAGGCCGTATTCCGATTCGCGAATTCACTGCCCCCGGACAGGAACCGGAAGTGGCCATCGGCGACCAGATTGATGTCTATGTCGATCGCATGGAAAATGCCTATGGCGAAGCATTGCTCAGCCGCGACCGCGCCC
>CAZIAA010000331.1:0-2124 GCA_964537365.1 uncultured Sandaracinobacter sp. | reverse complement strand
CCGGCTGCTGAGTGCGTATCGCGACATCATGAACATGCCGGTCTGACATGGCGGAAACGGATACCCAGCTGGTGATCGACGCATCGCCACCGCCGCGACTGCTCGATTCCCTGCCGCCGGTGCTGGCCGAACCGCTGCAGCGTCTGCGGCAGAGTCCGCTGGCGTCGCGCGCCATGCTGCCGGCATTGCTGGTGACGGTGCTGGCGCTGGTGCTGATTTTCTGGCTGGTGCTGACTCCGACCAGCCGCGCGCCGCTCTATCGCCAGCTGCCCGACGCCGACAAGGCGGCGGTGGTGTCGGCGCTGCAGGGCGCCGGCCTCGATGTGGCGCTGGATGATACCACCGGCGATGTCATGCTGCCGCGCGCCGATCATGCCCGCGCGCGCATGTTGCTGGCGTCGCAGGGGCTGCCCAATGCCGCGCCCGGCGGCCTCGATCTGCTGACCGATGTGCCATTGGGCACCAGCCGCGCCATCGAAGGCGCGCGACTGAAATATGCCGAGGAACGCGAACTGGCGCGGTCGATCGAATCGCTGCAGGGGGTTGAATCGGCGCGGGTGCTGATTGCGCGTCCGCAGGCGACTCCCTTCGTGCGTGAACAGGCGCCGGTGAAGGCCTCGGTGACGCTGACGCTGGCGTCGGGGCGCAGCCTGTCGGACGTGCAGGCGCGCGCCATATTGCATCTGGTGGCGAGCGCGGTGCCGGGGCTTTCGACCGACAATGTCGCCATTGTCGATCAGGCCGGGCGGCTGCTGGCGGGCGAACCCGGAGCCGGGCGGCTGGGCGGCGATGGCGAGCGGCTGCGCATGCAGGCGGAAATGGAAGCGCGCGCGCGGCAGGCCATATTGCAGTTTCTGGGGCCGGTGGTCGGCCCCGACAATGTGACTGCGGAAGTGTCCATTGATCTCGATTTCGCGGCGCGCGAAGCGGCGCAGGAACGTTTCGATCCGCAAAGCGCATTGCGCTCCGAACAATATGACCGCCATCTGGCCAGCGCCGAACCGGAACGCGCCATCGGCATTCCGGGCGCGGTGTCGAATACCGTGCCGGCGGCGGCCAGCATCACGGCAGAGCCGCAGGCGGAAAATGCCGCCGATGCCGAAGCAGCGGATGCGCCGGCGCCAAAGATCGTCGCCGATGCGGCCACGCGCAATTATGAACTCAGCCGTTCGGTGGAAGTGACCAGCCACAGTGGCGGGCATGTCCGCCGGCTGACGGCGGCTGTCGCGGTGCGGGCGGATGCGCTGGGGCCGGCTCAGGACCGCGCCCGGGTGCTGGCGGAGTTGCAGGCGCTGGTGGAAGGCGCGATCGGTTTCGATGCCACGCGCGGCGACAAGGTGACGGTGTCGGCACAGAATTTCCAGACCGCGCTGGTTGTGGATACGCCATTCTGGAAAGAGCCGGTGCTGGTCGAAAGCGCCAAATGGATTGCCGCCGGGCTGGTGGCAGTGGCGCTGATTTTTCTGGCGTTCCGGCCGTTGTTGAAGCGGCTTGGCCTGGCCGCCGAGGAGGCTGCCGCCGTGCCAGCGATGCCGCCGATTGCGATTGCGGATGGTGGCGAAGCGGCATTCCTTCCCATTGATTATACCGCCAAGCTTGCCGAAGCGCGGCTTTTGGCCGCGACCGATACCGCGCGCGCCACGGCCGTGGCGCGGCGCTTGCTGGAAGCGCCGGAGCCGCAGCCATGACCACCGCCGCCACGCCGGATCCGGCCACATCCGGCCCGCCTCCGTCATCTCGTCCCGCGCCCGTCCGTCCCGTCCCGCCCAGCCCGGCCACGCGCCTGAGCGGCGCGGAAAAAACCGCGCTTTTGCTGCTGCTGCTGGAAGAGCCGGAAGCGGCCAAGCTGCTGGCGCGGCTGGAGCCGGGCGAAGTCGAGGTTATCGGCCGCGCCATGCTGTCGGTTGCCGAAGCCAATCCGGCCACCATCGACACCTTGCTCGATGAAGTGCTGGCGCTCGCTGGCGACACCGTGGCGGTGGGCGATGGGTCGCCGACGGTGCGCGATCTGCTGGCGCGGGCACTGGGCGAAGAGCGCGCTGGCGGCATGATCGAACGTCTGGGCGATGAAGCGCGTCCGCCGCTGTTCGAGCGGCTGCAATGGCTGGAGCCATTTGCAATCGC
>CAZIAA010000330.1:0-2128 GCA_964537365.1 uncultured Sandaracinobacter sp. | reverse complement strand
GCGTCCTGCCGCAGGATTCTGCCCGACGCCGTCCGCAATTCCGCGCTGTTTCCGATCAACAGCAGCAGATGACGCGCAGAACGCAGGCCATGGTCGAAATTGTCGCGAATCGTGAAGTCGAACCGCCCCTCGGCCCAGTCGATGACGGGATCAAGATTCCCGATGCGGCCGCCGGACAGCTCGGCAAGCTGCTCCACCGAAAGGTAAAAACCATCCTGTGCCAAACTCCACCCCTTCGGCTTTGCAGATTGCTCGAGTTAATCCCCGATCAACGCCTCGATGATCTTCTGAACGTTCGTTTCTTCCTCGATCGCGCGAATCTTCAGCGACTTGCGCATCTTTCCGGACAAACGCAGCGCCATGCTCTTGCTGTCGCCCTCGATTCTGCTTTTTGCCGCTGCCAATGCCCGCATTTTACGGCGATGGTGGTGTGATGTCACCTGTCCGGAGGCCTCGCAAACCAATATGCCGGCTGCCCGAACCGAAAGACAATGGCAGCCGCGATTTGCGGATAGCGGCTGTGTTTCCGCCGGTCGTCATGCTATCGATGGCAATGAGCCATAGAGGAGAATGCGCATGAAGCTGTCATTGCCGGCATTGCCGGTCCACTCCATGCATGCCGCCAACGGCATCCGCGCATGAACGCCGCGCCCCGCATGCCCGCCCTGTTCATCGGCCATGGCAGCCCGATGAACACGCTGGAACGCAATGGTTTTACCGATTCCTGGCGCACACTCGGCCAGCGGCTGCCCCGGCCGCGCGCCATTCTGGTGATTTCGGCGCACTGGTTCTTCGGCGCCACCGCCGTGACCGCCATGCCGCGCCCGCGCACGATCCATGATTTCTATGGCTTCCCCGAAGAATTATTCGCCTTCGATTATCCGGCACAGGGCGCGCCGGATGTCGCCCGCGAAGTGGCTGAGATCGCCAAGCCTCTGTGGGTCGGTCTCGACCGCGACCAATGGGGCCTCGATCATGGCACATGGAGCGTGCTGGCGCATCTCTATCCGGACGCCGATATTCCGGTGGTGCAGCTTTCGATCAACGCGCTGCGGCCGCTCGATTATCATTTCGATCTCGCCACGCGCCTCGCACCTTTGCGCGAACGCGGAGTCCTGATTCTGGGCAGCGGCAATGTCGTGCATAATCTGAAGCGGGTGCAATGGAATCAGCCCAACGCCGCATTTGACTGGGCCGAACGCTTTGATGATGCGGCGGCGGCACAGCTGGCGGACGACCCGTCCGCCATTCTCAGGCTTGCCGAACACCCGGACTATGAGCTGGCAGTGCCGACACCCGATCATTTCATCCCGCTGCTGTATCTTGCCGGCGTGGCGGCGGCGGATGGTGCCGCGGTCGAGCCGTTCGTGCACGGCTATGCGATGGGATCGCTTTCCATGACCAGCTATCAGGCAGGTGCCGCCGATTGCCCGGCCACCCGCGAGGAAGGCGCGGCAGGTCTTCCCGCCAACGTCCCGCCCGATCAGACCAATATGTAGGTGCGGCCGCGGCCCGCACCGCGAAACCAATTCACGCCTGTTCGAGAGAAGTGGAGTTGAAATGTCCGGTCCGAAACTGTTCGAGCCTCTGACAGTTGGCGGATTGCAGCTGCGCAACCGCATCGTCATCGCGCCGATGTGCCAATATTCGGCGATTGATGGCTGCATGACGGACTGGCACCTCATTCATCTGGGCCATCTGGCGCTTTCCGGCGCCGGACTGCTGACGATCGAGGCAACCGCCGTGCTGCCCGAAGGCCGGATCAGCTATGCCGATGTCGGCCTGTGGGATGACGCGACCGAGGCTGCAATGGGCCGCGTGCTGGAGGGTATTCGCCGCTGGTCGGACATGCCGATCGCCATCCAGCTGGCCCATGCCGGCCGCAAGGCCTCGACCGAAGTCCCCTGGAAGGGCGGCCGCCAGATCCCGCCGCGCGACAAGAAGGGCTGGCAGACGGTGGCGCCCAGTGCCCTAGGTTTTGCCGAGAGTGACAATCCACCCCTGGCCCTCGACAAGGAGGGACTCGCGCGGATCCGCAAGGCCTGCGCCGAGGCAGCGCGCCGCGCCGCGCGTCTTGGCCTCGACGCGATCCAGATCCACGCGGCCCATGGCTACCTGCTGCACGAAT
>CAZIAA010000329.1:0-2137 GCA_964537365.1 uncultured Sandaracinobacter sp. | reverse complement strand
TATTTCGAGGAACGCGCGTTCCAGGACCTGCCCGTGGCGGCGCAAGTGTCGCCAGCGCAGCAGACCGCCGCCGCACTGGCGGCATTTCCGCAGGCGCATTTCGGCAATTACCGCCTGCCCCGGCACGCCGGCGATGCCGCCATGATCACGCTGAAACTGCCCCACGCTAAATCGGCGCAGGTCTTCGTGGCGCCCGCCGGGCAAGTGACCGGCAGTCTCGATCCGCAGCGCCGCCTTGCCGAAGTGGTGAAGAAGATCCATTCGCAACTGTTGCTGGGCCCGCGCGGCAGCTGGCTGGTGGAACTGGCCGCTAGCTGGGCATTCGTGCTGATGGCCAGCGGGCTGTATCTGTGGTGGCCGCGCGGGCGGCGGCTGGCAGGCGTGGTCTGGCCGCGCATCGGCGCGGGCGGCCGTGTGCGCTGGCGCGACCTGCACGCCGTGACGGCGTTCTGGCTCTATGGGCTGATCGCGGTGCTGCTGCTCACCAGCCTGCCATGGACCAGCGTCTGGGGCAGTGCCTTTCAAACGCTGCGCAGCGAAATGGGCTGGGTGCAGGGCGCACCGGAATGGACTCTGGGTGGCGAACCGCCTGCACCTGCGGACCCGCACGCCGGACATGCGGCAAACTCGGCCATGCCAGTCACCTCGGGGGCCATGGTGCCGGCCGGGCTGGATGCCATGGTGGCTCGTGCCGAGGCTGCCCGCCTGCCCTTTCCGGTCTATGTCACGCCGCCCGGCGGCATGGGCCGCTTTGGCGTCCGGACCGGCAATTTGTGGACCATTTTTTCCGACACCCAGAATCGGCCGCGACAGCGAACCCTGACCTTCGACCCGCATTCCGGCAATCTGTTGAACAGCCGCAATTACGATGGCGGCAACCGCATTGACGCCATCATCGGCCTCGGCATTGCCTGGCATGAAGGGCAGCTGTTCGGCTGGCTGAATCAGGCCATCGGATTGCTGACGGCGCTCGGTCTGGTGGGGGTTGCCATCAGCGGCTTTCTGATGTGGCGCCGGCGTCAGCCCGACAACCCGCTGGCGCCGCCTATTGCCAGCGGCAAATCAACCGGGGCATGGGTGATCCTGCTGGTGCTGGCGGCGTTTCTGCCCTTGCTGGCGCTGTCTCTGCTGATCCTGCTGCTGTTTGATCGGGGGGTGCGGCCGCTGCTGGCATGGTGGACGGGCCGGCGCGCGAATGCGCCTGCCTGAAGCAGGTCCGGCCTGATAGCCGGAACCGGCGCACCCGCATCCGCGCCGCAATCAGCCACCACGGCCCCTGACCGCTCTGGCGTGAACAGCGTCCTCGCTCTGCACCCTGCTGTCGCAGCCCCCAAACTTCCCTTGCGCAGCGCCTCAAAATCATTATTACATGCTATCGACTCGCAATTGCATATTTTCAATCTGCTATCAGGGGGAAGGATTGGCTGTGGGGATGACTGGCGAGGAACTACCCGGCAATGCGCGCCATCGGGTCACATCTTCGATAGTCCCCGCCATCCTTTCCGCGCTGTGGCTGGCCTGCGCCGCCACGACAGCGCTGGCCCAATCGGCCGCGCCCGGCGCGTCCACGCTGGATGACATCATCGTCATTGCCGCCGCCAACCCATTAACAGACCGGCTGAAGTCCGCCCCCCGGCGGCACAGCTGTTGTCACCACGGACAGCGTTGCCGACAGCAGCAACCTTACCTTGTCGCAGGCGCTGGCGTCGGTGCCGGGCGTCATCGTGCAGGATTTCTTTGGCGGCAATGACCAGCCACGGATCCAGATTCGCGGCTCCGGCCTGCAACAGAATCCCGTCGAACGCGGTGTGCTCATGCTGCGCAACGGCTTGCCGCTCAACCGTGCCGATGGCTCCTATATCGTCGGCTTTGCC
This sequence comes from uncultured Sandaracinobacter sp., assembly GCA_964537365.1. Lineage (GTDB taxonomy): Bacteria > Pseudomonadota > Alphaproteobacteria > Sphingomonadales > Sphingomonadaceae > Sandaracinobacteroides. The sequence goes on along the minus strand of CAZIAA010000329.1, from coordinate 263 downwards.
AACCCCCGGGATGCGCAGGCCATCGAAATCTACCGCGGCTATGTGACGAACCGCCTGGGGGCAACCGTGCTGGGCGGCGCCATCAATCTGATTTCCCCGACCGGTAGCAGCGCCCCCGGCCTCGAACTGGGCGTGTCCGGCGGCAGTTTTGGCCAGCTGGGCGGCAATGCCAAACTGGGCTTTGCCAGCGATCGCACCGACCTGCTGCTGCATGGCGACATCACCCGCCGCGATGGCTATCGCAGCTATAATGATTCACGCCG
>CAZIAA010000328.1:0-2138 GCA_964537365.1 uncultured Sandaracinobacter sp. | reverse complement strand
GCGCTATTCGGAAGCGAGCCTGGTGAAGCGCATGGAGGAACTGGGCATTGGCCGGCCGTCCACCTATGCCTCGATCATTCAGGTGCTGAAGGACCGCGATTATGTGGTGCTGGAACAGAAGCGCTTCCACCCGCAGGAGAAGGGCCGGCTGGTGACGGCGTTTCTGGAACGCTTCTTCGAACGCTATGTCGAATATGATTTCACGGCCGATCTGGAAAACCGGCTGGATGATATTTCCGCCGGGAGTGCGGCCTATCTGGAAGTGTTGCGGGCGTTCTGGGCTGATTTCAAGCCGCGCGCCGATGACGTGCAGGCGCAAAAGCCCTGGGATGTCGAAGCGGCGATGGATGAATATCTGGCGCCCTATCTTTTTCCAAAGCCCGAAGATGGTGGCGACCCCCGGCTGTGCCCCAGTTGCGGGCAAGGGCAATTGTCGCTGAAGCTTGGGCGTTATGGGCCGTTTGTTGCCTGTTCGAATTATCCGGAATGCCGCTATACCCGCAAATTCGCGTCGCCCGAAGCCGCCGACGAACAATCGCCGCATCTGGGTGAGGATCCGGACACCGGGCTCGAAGTCGAACTGAAAAGCGGACGTTTCGGGCGTTATCTGCAATCCGGCGACAAGCGGGTGTCGGTGCCGCGCGATGTCGAGGAACTGACTCTGGAAGTGGCGCTGAAATTGCTGGCGCTGCCGCGCGAAATCGGCCTGCATCCGGAAACCGGGCTGCCAATCGAGGCAAGCATTGGCCGCTTTGGGCCGTATCTGCGCCATGATGGCAAATACGCCAATCTGAAAAGCACTGCCGAATTGTTTGAAATCGGCATGAACGCAGCGGTCGTGCGATTGGCGGAAGTGAAGAAGCGCCGCGCTGCGCCCGAGCCGATTGCCGTCGTTGGCGCGCATCCCGAAAGCGGCGCCGAAATCCGCTTGATGGATGGCCGCTTTGGCCCCTATGTGACGGATGGAACGATCAATGCATCGCTGCCCCGGAATATGGACGCCAAGTCCGTCACGCTGGACGATGCTGTTGCATTGCTGGCGGCGCGGGCGGAAAAAGCGCCGAAGAAGCGCCGCAAGGCTGCTGCGAAGAAACCGGCAGCCAAGAAAGCCGCGGCTGGGAAGTCTGATGCAAAGAAACCCGCTGCAAAAAAGCCCGCCGCAAAGAAATCCACGGCGAAAAAGCCCGCTGCGAAAAAGCCAGCGGCCCGGAAATCCTCCACCAGCAAGGCGGCCGCTGCTGATTCCTGAGGTCTGCATCCCGGGCGGCAGGCCATGACCCTGCCGGACAAGGACTCCATTCTGGCCTTTGTGAATGGTTCGGCGCAGGCGGTCGGCCGGCGCGAAATCGCCCGGCAATTCGGAATCCGCGATTCCGACCGCACTGCCCTGCGCCAGTTGCTGCGGGAAATGCAGGATGATGGCCTGCTCGAAGCCGGGCCGGGGCGCAGTCTGCATGCGGCCGGCCGGCTGCCGCCGGTGGCGGTGCTGCAAGTGACTCGCGCCAGCGGCGCTGGCGGCATCGCCGTGCCGCAAAACTGGGAGGCGGACGGCCCGGCGCCGGAAATACGCATCCTGTCCGAGCAGAAACCACGCCGGACGGGGCACAGATCCGCGTCGCAGCAATTGAAGCTGGCGGTCGGGGACCGGATCCTTGCCCGCATCACCCGGCGCGGTCAGGGCTATGAAGGCACGGTCATTCGCCGGCTGCGGCCGGGCGATGGCCATGCCGAACAAGTGCTGGGGATCGTTCAGGCCGGGGAGGATGGCGGGCTGTTCCTGCAGCCGGTCGATCGCCGTCTGCGCCATACATGGCCGCTGCCGCATGGCAGCGATGTGCGCGCCGGCGAACTGGTGCGCGCCGATATTCGCGGATCGGGCGCACGCGCGACCGCGCGGGTGACGGAACGTCTGGGCGAGCCGCTGTCCGGGGCACTGTCCGATATTGCCATTGCCGCCAGGGGCATTCCGGCGGTTTTTCCGGCCGAAGCCGAGGCCGAAGCCGGGCGTGCCGCAGAGCAGCCCTTGGGCCAGCGCGAGGACTGGACCGCGCTGCCGTTCCTGACCATCGATCCGGAAGATGCGCGCGACCATGACGATGCCGTCTTTGCCGAACCCGTCGGCGAAGGCGATTCGGCCG
>CAZIAA010000327.1:0-2160 GCA_964537365.1 uncultured Sandaracinobacter sp. | reverse complement strand
AGCATGCGCTGCGGGCCTACACCCCGCGCGACCAGAAGGCAGTGAAGGCCGCTGCCACCACCTTTCGCCCGAACCCGGAAATCGATGTGGAAAGCGCCATCACAGAATTGAAAACCGGGGAAGCGCTGGTGTCCATGCTGCTGGAAAATGGCGCCCCTGCCCCCGTGGAACGGGTTCTGATCCGACCGCCTTCGTCACGGCTGGGGCCACTGTCATCCGGCGAACGCAAGGTCATGATGGCGTCCTCGCCCTTTGCCGGCAAATATGAGGATGTGGCCGACCGCGAATCCGCTTATGAAATCCTGTCGGCAAAGGCCGCCAGCCAGCAACAGGCTGAGCAGGAAGCCAGGGCCGCGGCGGATGCGAAGAAAGCCGAAGCCCAGACTGCAAAGGAAAAGGCCGCTGCCGAACGCGCCTATCGTCGTTCCCCCATGGGCCGGGCGCAGCAGCTGGTGGTGACGACAGTTACCGGTCTTGCGGTGCAGGAAGGCCGCAAGCTGTTGCGCGGTATGCTGGGCGGCGTGTTGCGCCGGAAATAGCGCAGCGCGTTCAGCGCTGCCGCCTGACCAGACGGCCTGCGGCCCGGGCACTCAGATCATTGCGGCTCTGTGGCGGTCCCGGTCGGCACGGTTATCGTGGCTGTGCCGGAATCCCGATCCCCGGCTGGTGCATCCAGCACTTCGCGCAGGAATTCGCCTTTGTCGACCACGGTCGCGCTGCCACCGGGGTTTACCTGTTCGACGGTGTTGCGAATGGCGGAATCGCTGTGGTTGGCGCCCGAATCCGAAAGCAGCCGGTTTTCAATCGCCGAACGCGCCGGCAGCCGCACGCCCGGGCCGAACAGAGCTTCCAGCGCTTGTTGCTGGCTGTCGGATTCGATCGGCCGCGGTGCGCCCGGCCGCGGCGGCGCCAGGTTGAAATCCGGCGGAATGACCAGTGGCGCCTGACGCCCGACTGCCAGTTCGTCCGGTCGTTTGCGATCGGCAATACTGCTGCTCTGACAACCAGTGACGATAAAGGCCGCGGCAGTCAGCAGAATCAAGCTACGCATCTGTCAATCTTTCCGGTTTGCCATCTGAACGGCCAGTGAGCGCGAGAAGGAGCAGGATCACAACTCCGGTGGTGATAGCTGCATCGGCGACATTGAACACATAGAATGACCAGCGCCCCAGATGCAAATGCACGAAATCGACCACATACCCCAGCCGGACCCGGTCGAGAATATTGCCCAGCGCGCCGCCAAATACCAGCCCCAGCGCAATATTTTCCACCAGCGCACGACTGCGCCAGGCCCAGAATGCAACCACCACTGCAATCAGTCCGGTGACAGCCACCAGCAACCAGCGCTCGATCTCGCTGCCGGCGGTCAGCATCCCCATCGAAACCCCGCGGTTTTCCACCCAGGTGAGGGAAAATACCGGCAGCAAGGCTATGGATTCCGCCTCCGGCAGGCGCAGCAGATGTATGATTGCGTATTTGCTCAGCTGGTCGACTACGAAAATGATCGCCGCCAGCCAATAGGCCAGTGGAATCATTGCGCCACCCCCGCTTCGGCAACGGCATGCTGGCAACGGTCGCACAGCGCGGTTTTGGCATCGACATCGCCGATATGCCGCCAGCAGCGCGCGCAGCGCGGATCGGTTGAAATCGCAACGCCGACATCACTGCCATCGGCGGTCACCACGACATCGACGCCAGCGACAATGCACAGTTCGGCGAAATCGACCGAGCGCAGCAGTTCGGCATCCCGTGCCGCCAGATGCAGAGTCACTTGCACTTCATTGGAGGAACCGACTTCGCGGGCGCGGCGCATCGGCTCGATCGCCTGCGTCACCAGCGCGCGCAGTTCCAGCAGCCGATCGAAGCGTGCTTCCAGCCCGGTATCGCGCCAATCGGCCGGGATCTGCGGAAATGTCTGATGGTGGATGGAAGTCTGCGGGCCATGCCGCTGTTCCTGCGCTTCCTCGCAGGTGAACACCAGAATGGGCGCCAGCCAGGCATTCAGCGCTTCGAACACGGTTGCGAGCACGGTGCGATAAGCCCGCCGCCGCAGCGAACGCGGGGAATCGCAATACAGGCTGTCCTTGCGGATATCGAAAAAGAAGGCGGACAATTCGCTGTTGGCACAGGCAATCAGCGCCGCGGCATAGCGATTATAGC
>CAZIAA010000326.1:0-2165 GCA_964537365.1 uncultured Sandaracinobacter sp. | reverse complement strand
AAAGTTGACCAACCCGCGCTCGGGATGGAATATCCGCCCGTGATGCGCATGGATTGCGGTTCCTGTGGATAGCCGCGATAGCGGCGCGGTCCCTCGCGCAACATGCGTTCGAACAGCACATCACCTTCGCTTGTCTGGGCGAAAGCCGACAGGCCAAGTTCTTCGACCAGTTCGCCGATGGCGGGCTGCATCTGCGGCCAGAACCAGGACGGGCCCAGGTCGAATCCATCGGCGCATGGCGTGCCATGCGCATCCGTGGTGAGGATGCGCCCGCCGAGCCGGCCGCGCGCTTCGAACAGAACGAAATCGACGTCCGCCGCCTGCAGCAATCGTGCCGCCTGCAACCCGGCCAGCCCGCCGCCGACAATCGCGACTTGTTCCCTGCTCACATCATCAACCCAGGAATGGCGAACGGCGCCCGCTCCAGCCCGGCCAGATAGGTATTGGTGCAAGCCGCCCGGGCAGGCAGACAGGACCAGTCGACGGCCAGTGCCACAGCAGTCACATACATGCCCAGCCCGAAAATCGTATGACCAATGGCGCTTTTCAGCCGCGTCGCCATTGGATCAGGCGTTTTCGCACCGGCAATTCCAGCACCCATCCCCGGCATCAGCAGAAAATAGGGCGCGACAAGCAATGCCCAGGCCAGCAGCAGAGGTGGCAACAATGTCGGCCGGACGATCCAGGATTGCCCGGCGATGGCGATCAGCAGCAGACCATAGCTGGCACCGATGGCATAATGTGCGATCCAGCCGATGGCGGTTTCACCCGGCACGGGCGCGGCAGCGGCGATATTCTCGTGCATGAATATGCCGTGCCGCATATTGCCGATCCAGCGCCCGACCATTGGCCAGCTGGTGGCTGGCACCTGAAATACCCGTGCCAGGAACAGCGCCCAGAGATCAAGAATGATGGTGCCCCCGACGCCGGTCAGCACTGCCTGGAGAACGAGATTCACATTCATCATTTGCTTCCCCCTTCGTCTTGTGTCCCGGTTTCGAAGACGCATAGGTCGTCGGGGGCACCATCGGCAAAGCTGCCATCCAGCATCAGTAACTCTTCGCCGCCGGGGTGACTGCGCCGGGCAAACCGGCTGCCCGGCGCATAACGGACGATCGAAGTGGCCCGCGCCCGTTCGGCACCGATGCGGAACAGCATGCGTCGTTCGATTCCGTTGGTGGGGCTGGGCCCCCAGTCGAGCGCCGCCGCATGGACGAGCGTGCGGGCAGCCGGATCGTCGTGCAGGCGCATGGCTATAGCTCCGCCCGTCCGCCATCGACGACAATTTCCGCCCCCAGCATATAGCTGGACGTATCGCTGGCCAGGAACAGTACGGCCGCAGCGATTTCCGACGGCTGGCCCATGCGTCCGATCGGCGCCTGGGCACCCACGTGCGCTGCATAGGCCCGGAATTCATCCTCCGTCTGCCCTTCGTGGCGGTGAATCGGCGTCTCGATCGAGCCGGGGCTGACAGCGTTCACGCGAATCCGGCGATCGAGCAACTCCGCCGCCAGCGTGCGGGCAAAAGAGCGCACTGCTGCCTTTGAAGCCGACAACAGGGCCCGGCCCGGGGCGCCGATCTGGTTGAGCCATGACGTATTGAGGACGATTGATCCACCCGCACGCAGCAGTGGCAGCACTGCCTGCACGGTAAAGAAGACGCCTTTCACATTGACATCCATCATCCGCGCATAGTCGGCTTCGTCGGTGGTTGCGATCGGCGTTGCAAAAGCGACGCCAGCGTTGGCGAACAAAACGTCCAGACCTCCGAAGCTGTCTTGCAGTATGTCACGCATGCGGCTGAGATCATCGCACGAACGGGTGTCGCCGCGGATTGCCAGAACTTCTCCGCCAAGCTCGGTAACGGCACGATCCAGTCGTTCCTGTGTGCGCCCCAGGATGGCGATGCGGGCGCCATGATCGCGCAGCATTCGCGCCGAAGCGAGGCCAATGCCGCTCGATCCACCCGTTATCAATGCGGTTTTTCCCTGCAGCATGAATCCGGACCTTCTGTTTCTGCTGTCGTCTTCAACCCATGCCGCAGGCGGAGCCAATGGGCGAGGTAAAGGAACGATAGTAAAGAGAAAGAAAAACTTTCTTGGCAGGAGCGTTGCCGCTATCGTTGCAGCCATGCGATTCCTCACCCGGTTGAAATCTCTGCAGGC
>CAZIAA010000325.1:0-2185 GCA_964537365.1 uncultured Sandaracinobacter sp. | reverse complement strand
GGCGGCACAGCCGCTCGCATGCAGCTGCGCGTGCGGCTCGTCGAAGAGCTGTCTCGGGTCTGCGCAACCAGCACAAGCCTCCTGATCGGCGCCGACACGTCCAGCCGCCCGATCATCGCCGCGGGTTCCAAGGCAATCCGCAATGCGTTTGCCCAGCGCCTGGTGGATGGCGAGATACAGGCCGCTTTCGCCCTGACCGAGAGAGGCGGCGGATCTGACGTTGCACGATTGCGCGCAACGGCAACACGAGACGGCGACAGTTACGTGCTCAACGGGGTCAAACGCTTCATCTCCCGCGCGCCCGTATCCGATATCTTCATCGTTGTGGCGCGCATGAGCGGCGCAGAAGGCGCAGGCGGCCTGAGCGCATTTCTCGTCGACCGCGATGCGCCGGGCCTGCGACTCGGCCCTCAACAGGAGAAGCTCGGCTACTTCGGCATTACGACCTGCGAAGTGTTTATGGATGATGTTCGCGTCCCTGTCAGCCGGCTGCTTGGCCAGGAAGGACAGGGATTCGCCATCGCGCAGGATTCGCTCGTCCGCGCGCGCATCGCTCACGCCGCCGCCGCACTGGGCCGGGCGCAGGGCGCACTGGAAATGGTGGTGCAATATGTATCACGACGTCACGCGGGCGGCAAACTGCTGGGCGAACATCAGGGCGTGCAATGGATGCTTGCAGACATGGCGACGCAGATAGAAGCCATGCGCAGCCTGGTGCGCTCATGCGCTGCGCGATACGACGACCGCGATCCGGAAGTCTCGTTATACGCATCGATGGCGAAATATCACGCAACCGACGCCTGCATGCGCATCGTGACCGATGCCATCCAGCTTTGGGGCGGCAACGGCTACATGAAGGAGTATCCGCTGGAGCGCTTCTTTCGCGATTCGAAGGTCAACCAGATCGCAGAAGGACCCAACGAGGTGCACAAGACCGTCATCGGCCGACATCTCGTGCGCAATGCACACCAATGGCTGAGCCCGCTTATCGATCTCGACCAGGCAGACATTTGAGTTCTCTCGCTACCTGATGGCGCTCGCACCAACGGCGCGGCGCTGAATGGACTGCGGCGCAGTGATATCTAACGGAGGCATTGCAATGGGCCCGCTCGCAGGATTGAAAGTGATCGAATTCCAGGGCATCGGGCCCGGGCCTTTTGCCGGCATGCTGCTGGCCGATATGGGGGCTGACGTCTTACTTGTCGACAGGCCTCGAGACGACGGCCCGGGCACCAAACGGCCGCGCAAGTACGAAAGCATGCTGCGCGGTCGCCGCTCGCTTGTGCTCGATCTGAAAAGCGAACATGGCGTGAACAACGCACTCGCGCTCATCGAGAAGGCAGATGTGCTGATCGAGGGGTTCCGCCCCGGCGTGATGGAGCGTCTGGGATTGGGTCCCGATGTCGCGCTCACGCGCAACCCTCGATTGGTTTATGGCAGAGTCACCGGCTGGGGCCGCGAGGGCCCGTTAGCCATGCGCGCAGGCCACGATATCAACTACATTGCCGTCGCGGGCGCCCTGGGCGCAATCGGCCGCGCGGATCAACCCCCTACGCCGCCCCTCGCGCTGGTCGGTGACCTCGGTGGCGGCGGCATGGTTCTGGCGTTCGGGCTGGTCTGCGCGCTGCTAGAAGCGCGCAACAGCGGACAAGGACAGGTAGTGGACGCGGCGATGATAGACGGCGTGTCGCTTCTGACGACGGCCTTTCATGGCATGCTCGACGCCGGCATGTGGAACGAAGAACGCGGCAGCAATCTGCTCGATTCAGGTGCTCCCTGGTATGACTCTTACGCCACGCAGGACGGGCAGTATGTCTGCATCGGCCCGATTGAGCCACCCTTCTACAAAGAACTTATCGCACGGCTTGGGCTGGCTGAAGAGAACTTGCCCGGGCAGCACGATAGAGCCCGTTGGCCGGAACTGCGCGAGCGTTTAGCAGCAGTCTTCCGCACGCAGACGCTTGATCAGTGGAATGCCATCTTCGAGGGGTCGGACGCCTGCTTCGCCCCGGTGCTCAGTCTGAGCCAGGTCCGGCAGCATCCGCATAATCTGGCGCGCAACGCCTTTGTCGAACTGGGCGGCGTCTGCCATCCGGCCCCTGCGCCGCGATTGTCGCGCACGCCCGCTCGACTCGCTCTTCCTCCGCCGGAGCGCGGCTCTGGCGGATGGCATGCTTTAAAGGAT